>JBAYMB010000012.1:0-14584 GCA_041663745.1 Minisyncoccota bacterium | reverse complement strand
GTTTTTTTTATATATAATGTACGCATCAAGCACTTTTCCTATGGACTCTGAAAAAGACGAACAAAAGAATATCGAAGAGACGAAAAAAGCCGCAACGGAGGAATTGAATGCCCTTACAAATCCGAAAGCGGGGGACCAAGCGGTCAATCCTCTTTCTTTTTCCTCTGATTCAATAGGATTCAAGAAGATGCAAGGCGAAAAGCAGGAAAACGCCGAAAGACCGATAATCAGGACATACAAGACAGATACGGAAGAGGCTATTCAAGCCGGCCACTTGTCTTCGATCAGCATTGCGGTGAGTGAGAACAAGCGCATGATGAACAACATGCAAAAGAAGGAGGAGGTCGTGGAGGTGAAGAAAAAGAGGATAAGCAAAGGTGTTCTCATCATAAGCTTCATCCTCATACTCTGCGGAGTCTTGGCCGTGGCAGTGCCGTATCTTTTGGTCCAAAAGGAGAATGAGACCCCGATAAATATTCAGCCTATTTCCTCCTCAAATATCATGACCACCGATCTTGAAGATAAGGTAAGTATCAATAATTTGAGCAAGACGAACCCTGCAGGAGATTTTTCGATGAAGATCGAAAGTTCCGCTACGAGCCTCGGCCAAGTAAAGGATTTTTTGCTGACAAAGGGCAGTGGGGTGGATGAGAAAGCAGTGACATCAGCGGAATTCCTGGACCTCATCAGAGCTCATGCGCCACCTGACATCACAAGGACCTTGAGGCCGGAGTTCATGCTGGGGCTTCACAACTTCAGCGGCAACCAGAAGTTTTTGATACTGAAAGTTGGAGCATATGATGCGACATTCTCAGGAATGCTTGCCTGGGAGAACTATCTTTGGCAGGACCTGAAGATTCTGTTCAATCTTTCCGAAGCTCTTCCGGTGCAGGAAGTGTCCTCAAGCACTGCTTCAACGACTGGAACGGATGTGAGGACATCGAGCATTTCAAGCATAGAAATAAAGAAGTTCCAAGATGCCGAGTTCAGCAACAAAGATACAAGAGTAGTGGAGGATCATACGGGCAAGATAATATTCCTGTATTCCATCATAGATGAGAACACAGTGGTCATAGCAACCAATGTGAACACGCTGAAGGAGATAATGACAAGGATGAGCAAGGCGAGGGTCATAACACAATAATAAAATGAACAAGCGCGGCTTCACATTGATAGAGCTTCTCGTAGTCATAGCCATAGTAGGCATACTCTCTTCCGTTATCTATTCAAATATCACAGGAATCAGGGACAGAGCGAGGATAACGGCAGGAATACGGTTTGATTCCTCCACACTTCACTCCATAGGTGATCAATTGGTGGGAGAATGGTTGTTTGATATGCCCGACAATCCTTTAGCTGATACTTCTGGATTTGGATATAACGGAACCAACTATGGATCTGTATATGCTACTACATCGGGATATAACAACAAGGGAGCATATGATTTCAATGGAACATACGGTTTAAGCCCATCTATCAATACTGGAAACGGCCCTGCTGCCAATGTGACAGGCGAACTGACCGTGAGCGCTTGGATATATCCAAGATCAGGACCAACGACTCAGGGAAGAATGGTCGTCAATACATATGATTATACCCCGACGCAATACGGTTGGTATCTCGGGGCATATTGGAACTGGGATAGCTTTGATTTTACCATTTTTAACAGTACAGGAGGCGGTTCAGCAGCTGGTATTACGAATTTTTATGCAAGGAATCTGAATCAATGGAAATTCATGGTCGGTGTGTTTGAACCTGGTAATTCTGTAAAAATATATGTTGATGGGAAGCTTATAAAAAGCGTCAGTACGACCATCACCAGCATTGGGTACTCCGCAAGTCATAATGTCGTGATAGGAAAAAGAAGTGCTCATAATCAGTCCAATTTCGACGGTCTCATTGATGATGTCCGTATCTATTCTTCTGCACTTTCTGGTTCAGACATCCAAAAGCTATACGCCGAAGGTATTTCCTCTCACTCTAACCTAGCAAACAAATGAAACAAAAAGCTTTCACATTGATCGAGTTGCTTGTGGTCATTGCCATCGTAGGCATACTCTCTTCCGTTATCTACACCAATATCACAGGACTCAGAGACAGAGCAAGGGTGACTGCAGGGATACGCTTTGATTCCTCAACACTTCATTCCATCGGAGATCAATTGGTGGGGGAATGGACATTTGATATGCCACAAGTAGGTTCTCTGACATACGATACTTCTGGATCTAACAATCACGGGACTGTCTCTGACGCTACTTACGCAACCACTTCCGGATATAACGGGAAGGGAGCATATAATTTAAACGGGGCGGGATATATCATCGTTCCTTATTCCTCGATCTTAGCTCCAACAAGCGAAGTATCTTTTGGAGCTTGGGCATATTCTTCCTCTTGGGGTTCAATGGGCAATAGCAGGATACTTTCAAAAACAGAGGCGGGCGGATATAACATAGAATTTGATGTACAGGGGGCTGGTATGGTTAATGCGGCGGTAAATTTAAGCGGGACTTATTATGTTGCAACTTTCAATTACACGGGGCTTTCAAGCGGCTGGCATCATTTCTTTGTCACTTGCGACGGAAGATTCGTAAAGTTATATATTGACGGCACTTTGAAGAAATCAACCGATTCGGGAAGCGCAAAAAGCATAACCTATACATATTCTAACGCCTTATGCATAGGGGCCGAAGTTACCGCGACTGTTTGCGGTGGAAGTCTATGGCCCGGTTCGATAGATGATGCCCGCATCTACTCCTCAGCACTCTCATCCTCAAACATACAAAAACTATATGCAGAAGGAAGAACAAGCCACGAAGTAGCTACGAAGTAGTCAAAAAACTGAATTTTAGCTTCGCCAAAATTCAGTTTTTGGATGGAAAAAATAAAAAAGTATGGCATAATGGATAGAGAAAAATAAATATATGAACATAGATATCGGTGATTTTGAAAAGATAAAAACAAAGGGCGAAGAAGTATATAAAAGTATATCTGAAATTTACTGTCCATACTTGGGAAAAACAATATCATTCAATACTCAAGGCATAGAGCACTTAAAATTTAAACGCAGAGAAAAAACCAGATCCATACAAGACCAATATATGAGGTTTAAGCTCATCCATTTGGCCCCGGAAGTTCTCAAAAATTCAAAAACAGTACAAGGTATCTTGGAAACCAAGAAATTCGAAAGGACCAGGGTAAACAGCAGGACGGACACTATCTTGAAACCAGTGAATTATTTTGAATTCATTGCTGTCATAAAAAGAAACAGAATAAAGGTCATAGTTAAACAGATAGACAACGGAAACTTTTTCTTTTGGAGCTTGATCCCGTTTTGGGGAATGAACGAAGATACGATGACCAGAATATTGCATGATGGAATTCCGGAAGAAGATTAAATAAAAAACGCCGCTTTTGGGCGGTGTTCTTTATTAGCGTTTGGCTACAGCTTGGAAGCCGTGAGAGGGCGAACCCTCCAAACGCCACTTACATGTTAACCAAGCCACAATGAAAAGTCAAGCATTTTGTTTATAACTATGAATAAAGGCGATAAAAACCTCTTAATATCAGTTTCTGGATTCATTCTGGCAATTTTCATAAGTTCATTCATAAAGCTCGGTTTTTCCTTTTTCCTGCTCCTCATCATCTGTTCCATTGCCATATTCACATATAAAAGATATTTCATCCATGATTATTTCACCGACAGAAAGATATTCCTGATCATCATCTTCATTTCATTTTTCGCTTTTGGTGTTTTGAGGTATGAGATAAAGGATTCCGTTACACTTGATGATAATCTGGAGAATAATGTGGGGAACAAGGTCACTTTGATGGGAATTGTTGAGGATGAACCTGCAAGAAAAGAAAAACAAACAGTGCTCACAGTCAAATTCAAGGAAATTATCATTTCAAGTTCAACTATTCCAATTTCAGGCAGGGGACTTGTAAGTACAGATCTGTATCCTGAGTTCCAATATGGCGATGAAGTGAGTATTTCAGGGAAGTTAGAAAGACCGGAGAACTTCGGTACAAGCACTTTTGATTATGCTTCATATCTAGCCAAGGATGACATCTTCTACACTGTTAATTTTGCGAAGACATCTCTGATTTCCTCTGGACACGGGAATATCATCAAAGCGAATCTCTTCAAATTCAAGAATGCATTCATAGGGAATACAAATAAGGTCATACCGGAGCCAGAAGCATCCTTGCTTTCAGGCATTCTGCTCGGAGCTAAGAGCTCTATTGATGAGAAGACGACCGGGATATTCCGAACTGTCGGACTGTCCCATATAGTGGCGCTTTCGGGATACAACATCACTATCGTTGCCGAGGCCATAATGAGAACACTGTCTTTCCTCCCGAGGAATTTTGCTTTTTCCGGAGGCATTTTGGGAATAATGCTCTTTGTCATGATGTCTGGCGCCTCTTCCACTGCAATACGAGCGGGGATCATGGCTCTCATCGTCATGTTTGCGGGGCTTACTCACAGAAAATATGACATAGGCAGGGCTCTTGTCTTGGCCGGCGTTCTCATGATCATCATAAACCCGAAGATACTGGTCTTTGACCTGTCATTCCAGCTTTCTTTTCTGGCAACCATAGCCATCATATATGTCTCACCTATACTTAAAGGTAAATTCAAATTCATTACGGATAAGTTCGGTTTGAGAGATACTGTCTCTGCCACAATTTCCGCACAGATCCTAGTCTTGCCTTTGATACTACATCAAATGGGCTTGCTGTCTCTCGTTGCTCTGCCTGCGAACATCCTTGTCCTTGCATTCATCCCTACGACGATGTTCTTTGGCTTTGTCACAGGGATCATTGGCTTCATAAGCATCCCCTTGTCTTTGCCTTTTGCTTGGATATCATGGCTCTTGCTTTCATACATGGTGAAGATCTCGGAACTTTTCGCAAGTCTCCCATTCTCTTCGGTGAATATTTCATGGTTCCCAACATTTATAATGGCCATATGCTATATTTTGATCATGATATGGGTATTTAATGAAAGAAAAAGGAATGAAAATATATAGACATATAAAGCTTTGGTCGCTTGCGATCATCATAGTCTCAAACATCTTCATCTTCTATGCTGTATATGCTGAAAGCAGAAGCGGAACATTGAAAGTTGCTTTTTTGGACGTAGGACAGGGAGATGCGATATTCATAGAGTCTCCAATTGGCAACCAAGTGCTCATAGACGGAGGGCCTGGCAAGGATATATTGAATGCTTTGGGCCGTGTCATGCCCTTCTATGACCGCTCCATCGATATCATCCTCGCAACTCATCCGGATCAGGACCATATCGGAGGACTGCCGGAAGTCCTGAAGAATTATTCCGTAAGTGAGTATATGACAAGTGGCGCTACATCAAGCACCGGCACATCAAAAGAGCTTGAAAATGAAGTTTTGGGCCAGGGGATCAAGAAAGATGTCGTGAGAGCAGGCGAGGTCGTGGATCTTGGCGGCGGAGCGTACTTGAAGATATTGTACCCAACATCTGATCCGAAAGGCACAGATACCAACAAGTATTCTGTAGTTGCAAAACTGTATTACGGCGATTCAAGCGTTCTTCTGACCGGAGATGCTCCTGCTGATGTGGAGGAATATCTGGCATATACTGAAGGCATAGAGAGCGATATTTTGAAAGTTGCCCATCACGGGTCAAGGAACTCTCTTTCCCCCGAGTTCTTTTCTGCGGTCTCTCCGGAATACTCCATAATTTCGGCTGGGAAGGATAATAAATACGGGCATCCGCATCAAGAGATACTGGATGCGCTTTCCGGCATCATTCTTAAGACATATGAGAAAGGGGATATTGTATTCACATCGGATGGGTTGAATTTCAGCCAATGAAAAAACAGGCCTTCCGGCCTGTTTTTATATCAACCCCGCTTTCTTAAGTGTCGCATATGCTCCGTTCTTTTGTATCGTCTTTATCGCTCTCGTTGAAAGTCTGACTATGATAGTCTTCTTCAATTCAGGGACGTAGATCCTCTTTTTCTGGAGGTTCAGCTGTTTTCTGACCTTTCCGGTAGGGTTAAACTGCGTGGCACGGGTAGCATTGCTGTAACCGCCTCCCATGAGTGAAGTTCTTTTTGATATCGGACAGGTCTTTGTCATGTGATTTAAATTAAAAAAAGCTGTTACGCTTTGATTTGACGTATGCTATCATATATCGACAAGCGATGCAAATATCATTTTTGTTCCAAATATTCATACTGGTATTTTCGGTTATAATACATGAGATATCCCATGGATTCATGGCATTGTTTTTCGGTGACAAGACCGCGGAATATGAGGGAAGATTGACTTTGAACCCTATAAAGCACATTGATCTCTTTGGTTCAATTATACTTCCGTTATTGCTCTACCTCACAAGCGCCGGATTCATGATCGGCTGGGCCAAGCCGGTGCCGTACAATCCGTATAACCTGAGGAACAGGAAGGTAGCGGAACCTCTCGTGGCCTTTGCCGGACCGTTTTCAAACATCTTGGTTGCGATAGTTTTCGGTGTTTGCGTGAGATTGATGATATCGGCTGGGATGTACGGTAGTCCGCTCATACTGCTCTTCAGTCTTGTTGTCCTCATAAACATCGCGCTTGCCGTGTTCAACCTGATACCGATCCCTCCTCTTGACGGATCGAAGATACTTTTTTCCATCCTGCCGGTCGACAGAAGGTTCGCTTTCTCCGCCTTTGCGGAAAGATATGGTCTAATCATCCTAATATTGATTGTTGCGTTCATACCTAATCTCATTTCTCCCGTAATATCAGCTTTATTTTCTTTGATAACGGGGTTATAATTGACGATATGAAGCAAAGAGCATTCACTCTCATAGAACTTCTAGTGGTCATTGCCATCGTAGGCATACTCTCTTCAGTTATATATTCTAATATCACAGGACTCAGGGACAGAGCAAGGATAACTGCTGCTACAAGGTTTGACTCTTCAACACTACATACCATAGGAGATATGCTGGTGGGAGAGTGGCTGTTTGATACGAATGCTAGCCCCACGCTTGATACTTCCGGGTCTGGCAACAACGGAACTATTAGTGGAGCTACTTACGCAACTACTTCAGGATATAACAATAAAGGAGCATATAGTTTTGACGGAACAAATGATTATATTACAACAGACACAGCTTCTGTTTTTGATATTTATGGAACAAATCCTTTAACAATTACTGTTTGGTTTAAAACCTCTCAAACTCCTTCTGTGTACCCCGCAGAACTCGTTATTTTTACAGAAAATGGTCAGGGAGGCCTTTCTTTTGATAAAGGGATTGAATTGAATACATCTGGCAAAATATCCATGTATGCATACGACGGGGCACAAAAAAGAGCGACTTCAATACGTAGCCTCAATGATGGTGTTTGGCATTTTGCCGTTGGAACATATGATGGAATAAGTTTAAAGATTTTTGTAGATGGTGTTTTCAATGCGAGTACTGATTCTTCAAGCACTTATAACTTTACCATCCCTAAAATAGTTTTTTCTTTTCTAAAGAGTGGAAATACTGTCTACTTCAGCGGACTTATCGATGATGTCCGCATATACTCCTCAGCTCTCTCATCCTCAGACATCCAAAAACTGTATGCGGAAGGCAAAGCAAAGCATGCAATGGCTGGGAAGTAGACGAAAGAAAATTAAAAAAATGACTTGCATTTTACAAGTCATTTTTTTAATTAATCTTTAAACCAACCGTATTTCCTTATTGAACGCTGTTGCAATACGATATAGCGTACCAAGCGAATAACCATGCGTCCCGCTTTCAATGCGCGCGATGACCGATTGCGGCATTTTTATCCTTTTAGCAAGGCCTTTTTGCGTAAGCTTTTGCCCCGATCTGGCTTGCTTGATCTGCTCTGCCAATCTCAATCTCGCAATTTCTTCGCTGTACGCTTTTTTGAACTTGTCAGACCTTGAATACTTGTTGAGGACTTGATCAAAAGTATATGTTTTTATAGCGTTTTTTTGTTTCATTTTTTTCTCAATATTTTATATATTTTTTCGGCGTATTGTATTTCCCGCCGCGGTGTCTTTTGTGTTTTCTTCATGAAAGCGTGTATGAAGTATATGATGCGCTTTTCAATGAAGAAGAGAAAACGATATTTCCCGACGATCAGCTCCTTGATGGGATTTTTGATGAGTTTTGTATGCACTGCGTCAAATTCGGCCATTTGCATCATGTCCATGTGAGCCATGACCTTTCCACTTTCCGACTCGTCCAGATCGCTCACGAAATCTTTGACCGTCTCAACCAATATCGCTTCATATTTATCAATATCCTCCATTCTTATGATTGCATTATTTTGATATACGACCTTTGCTGTATTATAGCAAAATTGCTATATTTTTGTCAAATACAAATTCTCTAAAGATACAAAATACAAAAAAGCCCTCAATCAAGAGGGTTTCTTTGTCATGCCTGCCTTCAGCTTAGGAAAACCTTAGCCGAAAAGGGGCTTTCGCCCACAGGCACCTTCGTAGTATATATGCTTAGCTGGTAAAAAGTCAAGCAGTTGATTTACAATATATATATATATAATATAGGATATGAAAAACCGAGCATTCACACTCATAGAACTTCTAGTCGTCATTGCCATCGTAGGCATACTCTCTTCTGTCATATATACGAACATCACAGGACTCAGGGACAGAGCAAGGGTTACTGCAGGGATACGCTTTGATTCCTCAACACTTCATTCCATTGGAGATCAATTGGTTGGAGAATGGCTGTTTGACTCTCCAAATAATCTGCTTGATACTTCTGGATTTAACAATGTAACGACTTGTACAGTTTGTCCCACTTATGCCACTACTTCTGGATACAACAATAAGGGAACATATAGTTTTGATGGGATAGATGATTATATAAATGCTGGTAGTGCCTCGATGTTGGATGATATGCCCGTCTTCACTGCCACAGCGTGGATTAAGCGTTCGAGTTTTGATCATCAAATGTTACCAATTACAAAAGGCTGGGGTACTAGATTTATTGAAATCCATGCTCTTGGTATGGTGGATGTATATATAGATATGACCGGGATAAACAAATATTCTAGGACCGTATACAGAATTAATGATAGTGCATGGTATCACATAGCAACGGTTTATAATGAAGACGGAGACGGAATGGTAAAAATCTATATAAATGGAGTTGAAGGTCCTTATTTAGATAAGGGACTTGGAACGGGAACGAGAGTATCGGATGCTAGTGAGTATTTAAGATTTGGAGGCATGACTTCTTACATGTTTGATGGACTGATTGACGATGTTCGCATCTATACCTCTGCTCTTTCCGGTTCAAATATCCAAAAACTGTATGCGGAAGGCAAAGCGAGCCATGAAGTGGCGGCAAAATAGGACATTTGCATTTTCCGCCCTTCTGTTATATATTGTCTCCGATATTAGCTACTTGGCTGTACGCGAATATCCCTCTGCTTCAGGGTAGATGAATTGAATACAAGAGAACGAGTTGCGGAAACCTTGAGCTTTATACCAAAGGCAAAGGCTTCTGTGGCTTTTTTATTTATTATCACCATCATTTAATCAAATATGCCGACAATAAACCAATTGATAAGGAAAAATAGGAGGAACACACCGCGGAAACCGAAAGCCGTGGCTTTGATGAATAGCTTCAATACTCTTCTGAACAGGCCGACCAAGGTCAATTCTCCGTTCAAGAGAGGTGTGTGCGTGAAGGTCACGACAAAGACCCCTAAGAAACCGAACTCTGCCATCAGAAAGATTGCAAGGGTCAGGCTTTCGAATGGAATGGAGGTCACTGCATACATACCGGGCATGGGACATACTCTCCAAGAGCACTCAGTCGTGCTTCTTCGAGGAGGAAGGGTCAAAGACCTGGGTATAAGATATACGATTGTAAGAGGTGTGCTTGATGCAACAGCTCCGGAAGGAAGAAGGAAAGGTCGCAGTCAATACGGTGCAAAGAAGCCTAAAGCGGGAGCTAAATAAAAACTATCATGAGAAGAAAATTAAAGACAAAGAAACCGCTTAAGCCAGACTATAAGTATGAATCGGAAAAAGTTTCCAAGCTCATAAACTACATAATGTACAGCGGAAAGAAGAGCACGGCCGAGAGGATCATATATGATATGCTTGAGATCATAAAGGAAAAGGCGAAGGTGAAGAATCCTGTTGAGATATTGGACCTTGCTTTGACGAACACCGCTCCGAACATGGAAGTCAGGTCAAAGAGGGTCGGAGGCGCGAACTACCAGGTCCCCGTAGAAGTAAGGCCTGCAAGGAAAGCCGCACTTTCAATGAAATGGATCATAGACGCTGCGAGAGGGAAGAAAGGCGCTCCGATCGCGGAGAAACTAGCTACTGAGATAATTGCCGCCTCAAAGAATGAGGGCGATGCGGTAAGAAAGAGGGAGAATACTCACAAGATGGCCGAGGCCAACAAGGCTTTTGCTCATTTTGCCTGGTAAATTTAAACTAAAATATGAAACGAGACTATCCATTGGAAAAAGTTCGAAACTTCGGGATCATTGCCCACATTGATGCGGGAAAGACGACCACATCGGAAAGGATCCTCTACTACACCGGCTCCCAGCATGACATCGGAGAGGTCCATGAGGGCGAGACCACTACAGATTGGATGGAACAGGAAAGGGAGAGAGGTATAACCATCACTTCCGCCGCCATCACCTGTTTTTGGAATCCTTCGTATATGCCGAAAGCTGATTTCAGCAAGAAGGTCAGATTCAATATCATCGATACTCCGGGACACATTGATTTCACAGCAGAGGTGAAAAGGTCTCTTCGAGTCCTTGACGGCGCTGTCGTTGTTTTTGACGGTGTTGCCGGCGTGGAACCGCAATCCGAGACGAACTGGAGATATGCAGACGAGGGGAATGTTCCGAGAATATGCCTCATAAACAAGCTTGATAGGACCGGAGGGAGCTTTGAAAGATCGTTCCAGTCGATTCTCGAGAGACTGACGAAAAATGCCGTCAGAATGCAGCTTCCGATAGGATCCGAATCTGATTTCAACGGCATAGTGGATCTTTTGAAGATGAAAGCATACTATTTTGAGGGAAAGATGGGAGAGATCGTCAGAGAAGCGGAAATTCCTGCGGATATGCTTCCCGATGCGAAGAAATACAGGCTCGTGCTTGTGGAAAAGATCGCCGAGAATGATGAGAAATTGATGAACGACTATTTGGAGGGGAAAGAGATCCCTATAGACGAGCTGAAAGCTGTCCTGAGGAAGGCGACCATCGCAAATGCGATAGTCCCTGTGTTCACGGGATCAGCTTTGAAGAACAAAGGCATCCAGCTCACTCTTGATGCTGTCGTCGACTATCTTCCATCTCCTCTTGATATTCCGCCAGTCAAGGGAATAGACCCTAATACTGGAGATGAGATCGTAAGGCATGCTTCGGACGAGGAGCCTTTCTGCGCGCTCGCATTCAAATTGCAGAACGACCCGTTCGTAGGACAACTTACATACTTCAGAGTGTACTCTGGATCGATATCTTCCGGCACATATATATACAATTCAACGACTGGAGAGAAAGAAAGATTGGGAAGGATAGTCAGAATGCACGCAAACGACAGAGAGGATGTTGAAACGGTCTTTGCCGGAGAGATAGCGGCGGCTGTGGGTCTGAAGAATGCAAAGACAAGCCACACGCTCTGCGATGAGAACAAGCCGATACTTTTGGACAAGATCGTATTCCCTGAACCGGTCATCACTCTCAGGATAGAGCCGAAGACGAAAGCTGACCAGGAAAAGATGGGATTTGCCCTGAAGAAGCTTTCTGGTGAGGATCCGACATTCAAGATAAAATCCGATCAAGATACCGGAGAGACAGTCATGGCCGGCATGGGAGAGCTTCATTTGGAGATCCTCGTGGACAGGATGAAAAGGGAATTCGGAGTTGAGGCTAACGTAGGCAAACCTCAAGTCGCATATAAAGAAACTATCACTGGAGAAGCCGAAAGGGAAGAGAAATACATCAAGCAGTCCGGAGGCAAAGGCCAATACGGACACGTCTTGATCAAGATCAAACCTATGCAGAAGCGCGAAGAGGGAGAGAAGATCCCAAAGAACGTCAAGGTATATGATGACTTCGAGTTCATCGATTCCATCAAAGGAGGTGTCATTCCTGCGGAATTCATCCCGGCAGTCGAGAAAGGCGTGAGAGAGAGCATGGAAAGGGGAATTGTCGCGGGATACAAGATGGTGAACATCTCCTGCGAACTTACGTACGGTTCATATCACGATGTGGACTCTTCAGAGATCGCATACAAGATTGCCGCTTCCATGGCATTTCAGGATGCCGCAAAGAGGGCAAGACCTGTCATCCTCGAACCTATAATGAAAGTCGAGGTTGTCACCCCTGAGAAGTTCATGGGAGACGTCTCTGGAAGCATCAATTCAAGGAGAGGACAGATAACCGAGATGTTCGACAGAGGAATGAACAAGGTCATCAGGGCAAATGTCCCTCTTGCAGAGATGTTCGGATATGTCACCACTCTCCGCTCGATCACGGAAGGAAGGGCTTCATCAACCATGGAATTCGGACAGTATGAGATCGTCCCTCCGAATGTTGCGAAGACCATCATTGAGGCGAGAGGCATAACTACTCAGAGAGTATAAGAAAAAACAGGGCTTAAGAGCCCTGTTTTTGTGTATTTGCTTTTGTTTTGTAAAAGTATATAATTACAAACATGTTAAAGAAAAATATTAAAAAGACATACTCATTTCCAGTCATCATAGAAAAAGATGCAAATAACATGTTTGTTGCCACGGTGCCATCGCTCAAAGGGTGCCATACTCAGGCAAAGACCCTTGAAACCTTGTACAAAAGAGTTCAGGAGGTCATTTCTCTTTGTCTTGAAGCAAACAAAGATCTTTTGAAGGGGAAATCTTTGCGTAGCACATTTATAGGCGTGCGAAATATTGAATTGGTACGCTAATGCCGAAATTAAACCCAATTTCTTCAAGAAAACTGATGCGGGTGATAACCAGACTCGGTTTTCGCCTGATAAGGACCAAAGGAAGCCATTATTTCTTCTCTCACTTGGATGGCAGAACGACGACAATCCCGGTTCATGGCAATGAGGATATTGGAATAGGGCTGTTAGCAGAGATCCTCGAAGACATCGAATTGTCTGTAGGAGAATATGAGAAATTGAGGTAAATAAGGTGTTATAATATGGCACTTTTTCACCCCTTGCAGATTTCCCTTTCTTTTGTTACTATGCTCATTACGCATTTTGTGCGCTTTTTTAGTTGAAAGCCACCAGTTGCAAGTCGTAATTTATAAGTTTCCCAGTCCGCTTATTTTGCCTTGAGCGATAAAGCGAATGATGGGAGTTAACATATTTAGTTGGTTTTATGCACAGGGTTTGTGTTCTCGCGCACTCTGTTTATGAAGTCAACCGAACAAACATATGGCAGAATTTTTGAGAGATAAGCCGCACGTAAACGTCGGTACCATCGGTCACATCGACCACGGAAAGACGACGCTAACTGCAGCCATCACATACATACAGTCATTGAAAGGTTTGGCGAATTCTATTGCATACGATCAGGTTGCGAAAGCATCTGAGAGCGCAGGAAGAAGGGATGCATCAAAGATCATCACCATCGCCATCTCGCACGTCGAGTATTCATCGGACAAGAGACACTATGCACACGTAGACTGCCCGGGCCACGCCGACTATGTCAAGAACATGATCACCGGTGCCGCTCAAATGGACGGTGCTATTCTCGTTGTGTCAGCAGTTGACGGTCCTATGCCTCAGACAAAGGAGCACGTTCTTTTGGCAAGACAGGTAGGTGTGCCAAAGATAGTGGTATTCTTGAACAAGTGCGATCTCGTGCAGGACAACGATCTTTTGGATCTTGTTGAAGCTGAGATCAGAGAGCTTTTGACCAAATACCAGTTTGACGGGGCAAATGCACCGATAATCAGAGGTTCGGCAACGGCAGCTTTGGCCTGCAAATCAGCAGATGAGCCGGGAGCAAAGTGCATCGCAGACCTCCTGAACGCCCTTGATACATACATTCCAATGCCAGTCAGAGACTTGGACAAGCCATTTCTCATGCCTATAGAGGACATCTTCTCGATTGAGGGAAGAGGAACTGTCGTCACGGGTAGAATTGAGAGAGGTACGATAAAGATCGGCGAAGATGTCGAGATCGTAGGTATAAAAGCCACGGCAAAATCGACAGTCACCGGTATCGAGATGTTCAACAAGCAGCTTCAGTCAGGTAATGCCGGCGACAACGCAGGTATCCTCCTTAGAGGCACAAAGAAGGAAGATGTCACAAGAGGACAGGTCCTTTGCAAGCCAGGAACAACGACACCTCATACAGAATTTGAGTCAGAGGTATACATCTTGAAGAAGGAGGAAGGTGGAAGACATACGCCATTTTTCACCGGATACAAGCCACAGTTCTATATCAGAACAACTGACGTCACAGGAGATGTCACGCTCGCAGCAGGAGTTGAAATGGTCATGCCAGGAGACACAGTCACATTCAAAGTAAAGCTTGTCGCTCCAGTAGCGCTTGAGGACAAGATGAGATTTGCC
>JBAYMB010000011.1:0-14746 GCA_041663745.1 Minisyncoccota bacterium | reverse complement strand
TTCTCAGACAGTAAGGAGGTTGGCTTAGAGGCAGCCATCCTTTAAAGATAGCGTAACAGCTCACTTACTAAGAGATTTTGCGCCGCAGATAATCGGGGTTAAACATGATACCGAAACTTAGGAATATGATCGTCTTCGGATGATCAGATTGGTAGGAGAGTATTCAACTCTGCGATGAAGCCAAAGGGGTGACCCATGGTGGAGCGTGTTGAAGTAAGAATGTTGGCACAAGTAACCACAATGCGGGTGAGAACCCCGCACACCGAAAAACCAAGGTTTCCTTCGCGATGACAATCAGCGAAGGGTTAGTCGGTCCTAAGTGGATGGCGAATGCCGCACACGATTGGGCACATGGTTAATATTCCATGACTTTTATATATTGCGACGGGAGGACGAAGCTTAGTATGATATGCGCATCATTGGATTTGCGCTCGTGCCATAATTGCGATCTCCAGGAAAATCCGGAGGTCTTTCTTAAATGATGAGCGAGATTGGAGCGAAAACTTTACGGTTCGCCGTGAGGGATATACCAAAGCAAGCTTCCAAGAAAAGTCTCTAAGCATAAATATATAAAATCCGTACCGAAATCCGACACAGGTGGTTAGCTCGAGTAGAGTAAGGTGAACGAGTGATAGATCTTCAAGGAACTCGGCAAAATAGCAGCCGTAAGTTAGCGATAAGGCTCGCCCTTCGCAAGAAGGGTAGCATCAAAAGCATCACTGCCAACTGTTTATCAAAAACACAGCTCCCTGCGAACTCGTAAGAGGATGTATAGGGGGTGACACTTGACCAATGCCAGAAGGTCAACCAACGACGTTGTTATCCGCAAGGGTAATGGTGATTGTTGTAAGCCCTGGTGAATGTCGGCCATAACTATAATGGTCCTAAGGTTCTGGATTTTTCGCAAGAAGAATTCAGAAGGACTAGGACTGTTAAAATTTATCGGCCTTGATAACGAAGTGATGATTAATTACACAAAAAGTTACCTAATGCATAGTAATGTGCATTTAGTCCAAACATGGTTAACAAGAGACCAACGCCATGGGTCCTACTTTTAAAAAAGAGGATCAAGATAGAGTCCGACGTTTGAGGAATGGTCGAGCGAAATTCCTTGTCTGGTAAGTTCAGACGCGCTTGAATAGTGTAATGAGTGGTGAACTGTCTCGAAGATCAACTCGGTGAAAATGCAATACCGGTGAAGATGCCGGTTACCTGCAGTTAGACGAAAAGACCCTAGAAGCTTTACTACAGCTTGATATTGAGTATATGTTTTGGATGCGTAGCGTAGACGGGAGGATTTGAAGTTTTTCTTTCGGGAAAGATGGATCCGCAAGTGAAATACCGTTCTTTTTGAATATATATTCTAATCTTTGAGGAAAAAACTCATAGAGACATTATCTGGCGGGTAGTTTTAGTGGGGCGCTATCCTCCTAAAAAGTAACGGAGGAGTCTATTAAGGTCAGCTAGGCGCGAATGGAAACCGTGCCGATAGCGTATTGGCAAATGCTGGCTTAACTGTAAGACGTACATGTCGAGCAGGTGCGAAAGCAGAGCAAAGTGAACCGACGGTTCGTGTTAGACGCGGCCGGAGATTATCGGACAAAAGCTACTCTAGGGATAACAGGCTAGTTCCGCCTAAGAGTTCATATCGACGGCGGAGTTCGGCACCTTAACTTACAATTACAATGTACATCGGGGTGCCTAGTGGAGAGATCCACTACAAAAACAAATCGGCTATAACGGTGAACTCCATATGCAAGCCTTATATCAGGATGATATAATTGGCACATGGACAATACCGTGGGAAGGCTGACTCTTAATATGAGCCAGAACCCGTAGAGACTACACGCCGATCTCCTTATTAAATTTAATAAGGATGAAGATATAGTCCGATCCTCCCAGTAATGGGAGAAAAATACGACAGCGATGTCGGCTCATCTTATCCTGGGGGTGGAGAAAACATAACTTCTCTCCCAAATGGAAACGTTTAGGTAATTAAACAAGCTCAAAACGGTGAAGGCTTATTCATGCGGACTACGATGTTTCTCGTAGCTCCCAGATATGGTACAATGGTACACATGAAGGCTAACGCCGTGGGAAAAAATTACTCTGAAGTTGAACTCGCATATGCGTCAGGTTTTATTGATGCGGATGGAGCAATCATGGCATGTATTGAAACTCATAATGAAAAGAAATTCGGTTTTCGTGTTCGTGTTGTTTTGAAGGTCTCTCAGAAAGAAATCATGATAATCAAGTGGTTTCTGGACACTTTCAAACTTGGCAATATACGAAAGAATCGAACAATCTATGATTGGCAAATACAAGACCAGAAAGATTGCTTAAAAATGTTGAAAATTTTCTCGCCATATTTAATGGTGAAGAAAAGACAGGCAAATATTGCCATTAACATTTTGGAAACATCAATAAATACAAAAAAAGACTTGATACATGTTGCCAGTTTGGCAGATACATTGTCTCGATTTAACGTGCGATCTAAAAATCGCCGTAAAAATTTTGCCACAATGATCCAAGAATAATTTTCCCCTAACGACTGATTGCTGTGATTTTAGTCACAGCATGAGATATGCGCTGTAATGGCGGTATCACACGGCTTGCGCCTAATTTATATATGGTGACATATACAAAATGGCGATGGAATAGTCTGATACTTGCGGTAACGCAAGATAACAAATAAACGAGCTCCCAAGGGTTTGGCTGTTCGCCAATTAAAAAGATACGCGAGCTGGGTTCAAACCGTTAAGAAGACAATAGTTGTCTTTTTGACAGTTTGAATCCCATTGAGAACATTTTCGTTTGAAACTCGGAATAACATGTCCGAGTATAAAGAACAATCACTCGCCACGGGCGAGTGATTCAGGAAGACACGATCGAATCACGGCGGTCAAACATTATTTTAATGTTTGATGAAGCTGGTTTATATCGGTGGAGGCCACGCAAGTGGTTAATACCGAGGGAAGTTTGTGAATTTCGTTGAAGTATAGTTCTTTGGTTTAATTATGGAGGAAGGGTAGCTCAACGGTAGAGCTGTAGGGAAGTAACAATATTCCCTATGTAGGTGTTGGTTCGAATCCAACCTCTTCCGCCATAATTAAACATCAGTTCTTTTGAAAAGATAATCCACGTGCGGGAGTGTCCGAGCGAGAAGGTACGTACCCTCTCAAGGACTGAAGTTGCTGGCGCAATACCAGCCTCCCGCGCCATTGCGGATCATCTTAAACGACGCCAACCGTATAGTTGGCACTTCAACGAAGTTCATGAACGCCCGTAGAGACTAAACACCAGCAATATTAAATTCATTTAATATTAAGCTATAGTCCAATGCACTGAGTAATCAGTGACAAACATGCGTGAGACAGGTTGGTCTCCTATCTACTGCAGGCGTAGAATTTTGATGGGATTTGACATTAGTACGAGAGGACCATGTTGAACGCACCTCTGGTCTATCTGTTGTTCCTGCCAAGGGCAGCGCAGAGTAGCTATGTGCGGAACGGATAAACTCTGAAAGCATCTAAGAGTGAAGCCGTCCCAAAGATTAGAATTCAATTGAGGACCCTGGGAGATGACCAGGTGATAGGTTGCAGCTGTAAGCCGAGTAATCGGTTCAGGCGAGCAATACTAATTATCCGATTCTTATTAGGAAATTTAAAAAGACACAAATCATTTTGTTTTAACCTGTTATGTGAAATTAATTCGAAGAATGCTTCGGGTTTCTTTCACTAATGTTTGATTGAGCTTTTAGTTCTGGTGCTTTGTCGCGGGTGTCACACCTGATCTCATTCCGAACTCAGAAGTTAAGCCCCGTTGAGGCGATGATACTCTCTCTGAAGGGGAAAGTAGCTAGGCGCCGGAACTAAGCGCTCAATCACATCTCAAACTGCCTTTTTGGCGGTTTTTTGGTATAATATAAGTATGTCTTGGTCACAGAGAAGAAAAGCAACATACACCTTGTCTTTCCTATCCCTCGTCGCGATAACGCTTATTGTGGTTTTCTTCTCATTTTTCAATAAAAAAGCCACTTGTTTTGATGGGGTAAAGAATCAAGACGAACTTGGAGTGGATTGCGGCGGATCATGCACGATACTTTGCAGAGCAGAATATACCAACCCGAAGGTGCTTTGGGAGAGATGGGCGAAGATCTCAAGCTCCGGGACATACAACATGCTTGCGTATGTTCAGAACCCGAATATAGGCGCGGCAGTGATGAATGCCCCTTATACCTTTAAAATATATGACAGAAATAACGTATTGCTCCTGACAAAATCGGGGATGACATATATACCGGCAAGCACCAACTTTGCGGTTTTTGAGGATGGTATAAGCATAGGCGACAAGGTTCCGGCTCGCATAGTGTTTCAATTTGCTGATAATCTTGTTTGGCAAAAGACCGAAAGCAAAGAGCTTTCCATCACTGCCATATCAAAGACCTTGGTGAACGAAGATTCTCAGCCGAAGATATTCGTGACACTGAAGAACAATACATTGTTGCCTGTGAGGAACATAGAATCGATTGCAATAGCATATGACGAGAACGACAACGCACTCGGATTCTCAAAGACCAAGACCGACCTCATTGAAAAAGAGGGGACAGCGGAGATAGTTTTCACTTGGCCGGAAAGATTCGAGAAAAAGGTCCTGAAGATCGAAATAGTCTCGAAGGTATTACCAGAATAGGATATGTTCGAGCAAGAATCAAAAAAAAGATCATGGTTTTCTAGCTCATTTTCCAATTTGAAGATAGATTGGACGATGTTCTTTTCCGTGCTCGTGATATCGTTCCTCGGTCTTTTGACCATGTCATCGTTTGTCGCCGATGATGTCTATTTGGACAAACAATTGATATGGCTTGTCATTTCTATAATAGTTTTTTTTCTTTTAAGCTCCATAGATTACAGTTTTTTGAAGAAGACCAAGATAATAATGTTCATTTACGTAATCTCCTTAGTGCTTCTTCTCACCCTTTTTGCTTTTGGTCATATAGCTAAGGGAGCGCAAAGCTGGTTCAATTTCGGCGGTGCTTCCTTCCAGCCGTCCGACCCGATAAAGCTTGTTTTGATAGCCCTTCTTGCCAAGTATTTCTCTAGAAGGCATGTTGAGATAGCAAACATCAGACATATTCTTGTCTCAGGCTTCTATGCACTTGTGCTGTTCATTCTCGTATTCTTCCAGCCTGATTTCGGTTCTGCGCTTATAATATTCCTCATATGGCTCGGTATGATCCTTGTGTCTGGTGTCTCAAAAAGGCACCTGCTTCTTGTATTTATCACCGGTGCCGTGGCTTTTTCCGGCCTTTGGGTATACGGGCTCAAAGACTATCAAAAGAGCAGGGTCATAAATTTCCTGCATCCGCTGGCCGATATAACCGGTTCCGGATACAATGCGTATCAGTCGACAATTGCTGTGGGTTCGGGACAGATGCTCGGCAAGGGAATAGGATATGGCACGCAATCAAAACTCAAGTTCTTGCCTGAATACAAGACAGATTTCATATTCTCGGCATATGCCGAAGAATGGGGGCTCATAGGTGTGGGAATACTGTTTCTCTTTTTTGGCATATTCATTTGGAGGATTATATATCATGCATACTTCGGTGCGACGAATTTTGAGATGCTTTTCGGGCTTGGTCTTGCCGCCATGTTCATGAGCCATTTTCTTGTGAATGTGGGCATGTGCCTCGGTCTTATGCCGGTCACTGGTATAAACTTTCCTTTCATGAGCTACGGAGGCACTAATCTGCTGACCTCTTTCGTGGGACTTGGAGTGCTCATGGGCATGTCTAAATATGAGAGGGATGCCCACAAGGATGCTATAAAGAACGAGTTCTTGGGGTTGTAATCAGAGCTTCTATTTTGTTATAATGAATATATGAAACAAAAGGCCTTCACTCTCATAGAACTTCTAGTGGTTATTGCCATAGTTGGCATACTCTCTTCCGTCATCTACACGAATATTACAGGGCTCAGGGACAGAGCAAGGATCACGGCAGGGATCAGGCTTGATTCTTCAACATTGCATTCCATAGGAGATCAGTTAATAGGGGAATGGATGTTTGATGAGGGAAGTTCAACATCTGCAATCGATACTTCTGGATCTAGTTACAATGGAACTCCTTCAAATACGACGATTGCCACTGGCTATAACAATAATACGGCCATGAGTTTTAATGGCTCAAATAGCTATATTCAAGTTAATGAAACAAGTTTAAAAAATAATTTACAAAATGGTTTTACTATTTCCTCATGGATATATCCAAGAGCAATTACCATGGCCCACAGAATTGTTGATAAAAGTGCGGCGCCTAGTCCGGCAAGTGGTTTTCATCTTTATGTAAATACAGATCACAAAATACATTTTCAAATAAATACAAGTGCTACTGTAAATTCTTCCGATTCAATCTTTCCAAACTCTTGGTATCAAGTTACTGTAACAATTGAAGCAAACTCCAAAACACAAATATATATAAACGGTCAAAAATCTGGCAACAGTGTAACGACAGGTGCACTTTCCAGTATTACTCTTGATAATTTTGCAATAGGTAATCGACTCGGTGCTACTGACAGAGCGTTTAATGGTTATATCGACGATGTCCGAATCTACTCTTCTGCTCTCTCCAGTTCAGAAATTCAAAAACTGTATGCGGAAGGGAAGGCAGACCACGAAATAGCCTCTAACAATTAAGACCTAATATCATAACAATAGTCAAAAGTGCCATATATCGATCCGCAATCGATTGTCGATCCGCCGAAGCCTATATTGACATCATCATCTGTGAACAAAACCTCATTGTCCATTCTTTCTAGCTGTATGCCCAAGTGATATGAAAGACAATTGGAACTGCATGCTCTAGAGTTGTTTTTATTGGCACTTTGATATTTTATGCCAGACGGTATTGTATCAATATATTTTTTAGGAGAGATCAGTATTTTTAGATCAGATTCAGTACCTGAAGGATAATGATTGTTATCTGCGAAGTAATTTGCAAGAGCAGTTTTCACTGTTTGGAGGTTTTCAATCCTGTTCAAATCCCTCATTTGTTGTTGTGAATTTTCATATAACCACAATACGCCGACAGTTAAAAAGGCGAGTATTGCCAATATGACGATCATCTCTATCAGTGTAAATCCGCTTTTTTTGTTCATATTTTATATATATTGATGGTCTTTTGTATCATATCATTTATCTTGAATTCATTCTCGATCTTTTCTTTGAGCGATTTGCCGAAAGATGAGGCTCTGTCTGGGTTTTGCAGCAAATTTTCAATTGCGCTTTTTATTGTTTCAGGATTCTTTGGCTGGACAAGCAAGCCCGTTTTGCCATCCTCTATTATCTCAGGAATGCCGCCAACTCCGCTTGCTATCGTGGGCAGGGAAGCCCAGCCTGCTTCAAGCAGGCAGTATGGGAGGGCTTCGGTTATTGATGTAAGGGTGAAGATATCAAATGCTTTGAGGTATATAGACGCTTGCTCAACTCTTCCTATCATGCATATTCTTGCGCTGACTCCGGATCGCGTGGCTATTTCCTCAAGTTTCTTCCTTTCCTTTCCTTCTCCTATGATGACAAAAATGACGTTCTTTTTTATCTTTGATATGGCTTCTATGCAATAGTTCAGGCCTTTGGTCTTATGCAGTTCGGAGATTGTTCCAATCCAAACAGGATTGCTTCCCAGAATGCTCTTGGTATTTTTATTTTGCACCAGTATCTTCTCGGAAAGCTCTTTTCTTGCCTCGCCCTGTTCTTTGAAGTTGATCTCTCTAAGTCCGTTCCTTATGACAACGATCTTTCTTCCGAGAAATCTCCCCAACTGTCTTTTCGTCGTTTCAGATACGGCTATGGTCTTGCTTGAGAGAAGTACTGTTATAATGTGAAGTATCCTTATCACAAGCTTCTGTACGAAGTTCCTATCCTCATTGAAGGCCCATCCGTGTCCGGTGAATATCACCTTCTTTACTCCTGCGAGCCTTGCTGCAAGAGCTCCCGTTCCGCCCATTTTGGAGCTGTTTAGGTGCACTATGTCCGGCCTTTCCTTTCTGAACAATCTCAAAAGCTCGAAGAACAGGGAAAATTCTTTTTTTACATCTATATCCCTTTGGGAATTTCCGAGCAACACAGTCCTTATGCCAAAAGCATCCAAGCGCCTTTTCAGCTCCCCGTCTCCGCCAAGAAGGACCGAGACGTCAAACTCGTTCTTGGGGATATTTGTGGCCATGTCAAAGACATACTTTTGGGCACCGCCCCAATTTGATTTGGTTATGCAGATTAAAAGCTTGGTTTTCATGGGTTATAAATCTCAAAAACTCCTTATATAGTAACATATTTTCAATTTGGAGAGAACATGCTAATATAATAGGACATCAATCTTATGACCATATCCAGTAAAAAAGAGTCGTTTTTGCTTTTGCTTGGCGATCTGTTCATATTCGCCATATCCATATGGGTCTCTCTTGCCATTAGGAACGGCGAATTGCCGGAGTGGACGCTCTACAAAAGCAACCTGATACCGTTTCTGATCATATTCTTGGCTTGGATAATAGTCTTCTTCATCGCTGGCTTGTACGATAAATATACGACCATATTGAAGGACAAGATACCCGGGAGGATCTTCAATGCCCAGCTTGGGAACACTGTTCTTGCCATAATGTTCTTCTATTTTTTGCCGTACTTCGGTGTTGCACCGAAGACCATACTTTTCATAGATCTCATAGTTTCATTCGTTCTAATATATATTTGGAGGATATACAGCAACTACTTATTCGGCCTGAAGAACAAGGAATCAGCAATCATCATCGGAAGCGGCGAGGAGATGCTTGAACTTGAGAAGGAAGTGGGCGATAACCCGAGGTCTGCCCTGAAGTTCGTGTCTTCCATAGATTTGGACAAAGTGAGCGGAATAGATTTTGCCGATGAGATAGTCAAAAGAGTCTATTCTGAGAACATCGCTGTCATAGTAGTTGATCTTAAGGACGACAGAGTGGAGCCAATACTGCCTCATTTATACAATCTGATCTTCTCCGGTGTGAAGTTCGTGGACATGTACAAGGTATATGAGGATGTGTTTGATAGGGAACCTCTCACTCTTGTCAGATATAACTGGTTTTTGGAGAATATTTCGACTGATGCGAAGATCACCTATGACATTCTCAAGCGCGCCATGGATATGGTTGTCGGGCTTGTCACCGGAATAATTTCCCTGATTTTCTACCCCTTTGTCATTCTGGCCATAAAACTTGATGATGGCGGATCGGTATTCATTGTTCAGGAAAGGGTGGGCAAGAACAATGTCCCTATAAAAGCATATAAGTTCAGGACAATGAAGAGGAATGAGACGGACTTGAGCAAGGGCGCGAACAACAAGGTCACCAGAATAGGAGGGTTCTTGAGGAAAAGCAGAATAGACGAATTGCCTCAAATATGGGCGGTTCTCGGGGGAAGCCTTTCTCTCATTGGTCCTCGCCCGGAATTACCTTCAGGGGTGGCTTTGTATGAGAAGGAGATCCCTTATTACGGCATTCGCCATCTGATAAAGCCGGGGCTTTCAGGATGGGCTCAGTTGTATCATGACAATCATCCGCATCATGGCTTTGGAGTTGAACAGACGAAAGAGAAGCTTTCGTATGACCTCTACTATCTGAAGAACAGATCTTTCATGCTTGATGTCCAAATAGGGCTTAAGACCATCAAAAAACTTCTTTCAAGGAGCGGAATTTAAAAAAAAGTACAAAAATAAAGTTTGAAGAGGAGATAAAATAACTATTGCAAAATAGCCAAAAATCGCTATACTAGACTGCATTATGATCAAACGAAGATTTTGGGCGGTAGTCCTTATTTTAGCATCCTTTTTAATAGGTTATTTCGTATATTCAACCGAAAATCCATTATCAAACTATAAATTCAGGCTGGGGCTTGATCTTAACGGCGGGACGGAGCTTGTGTACAAAGCGGATCTTTCAAAAGCATCCACCACTCCAACCGAGCTTGGCAGTTCAATGAATGTGCTACGAGATGTCATAGAAAGAAGAGTGAATCTTTTCGGCGTCTCAGAGCCTATAGTCCGTGTTGAGAGAGTAGGCCTTACAGGAGGGGAGAACGAACAGCAGCTCATAGTCGAGCTTCCAGGAGTCACTGATATAGAAAAAGCGGTAGCCATGATCGGTGCGACCCCAACCCTTGATTTTCGCCTGCTTGCCAAAGATGCTGAGAAACTGACAGGCGATGCGCTTGATGCAAAAGTGAAGAGCGAGGGGATGGACAAGGTTTTTGAGTTCACAGGACTTACAGGAAAGTTCTTGAAAAAATCTGTTCTTGATTTCGATCAGACCACGGGACAGCCGGTGGTATCTTTGCAATTCAACAAAGAGGGAGGGGATTTGTTCGCCGAGATCACAAGGAATAACATCGGAAGAAGGCTTGCCATCTTCCTTGATGGAGAGATCAAATCGATGCCGAATATAAAGGAAGAAATTGATGGGGGAAATGCGGTCATATCCGGAGGTTTTGTCGGAAGTTCCGGGATCAAGGAGGCAAGAACACTTGTTGATAATTTGAACCTCGGAGCTCTGCCAGTCCCGATCACTCTCATTTCGACCCAGAGCGTCGGAGCATCGCTTGGACATGACGCAGTGGATGCCTCAACGAAAGCCGGGGTCATAGCATTCATAGTCATTGCGGCCTTTTTGATATTGATATACAGACTGCCTGGATTTCTTGCTGTGATTGCTCTTGCGACCTATACGGTCGTAAACATGGCATTGTTCAAGCTTATTCCGGTCACCCTCACAGCCGCCGGCATCGCCGCATTCATCCTCTCTGTCGGCATGGCAGTTGATGCGAATATCCTCATATTTGAAAGAATGAAGGAGGAATTGAAAAGGGGAAGAGAGCTTGGAGACGCTGTCTCTGAAGGTTTCAAAAGAGCATGGACATCAATACGCGATTCGAACATTTCGAGCATGATAACTGCTATCATTCTCTACATGTTCTCAAGCACCTCTGTCGTCAAGGGCTTTGCACTGGTCTTCTTCATCGGCGTTGCGGTATCCATGTTCACGGCCATTACAGCCTCAAGAACACTGCTTCTTTGCATCAAACATGACCATGCAGGCAAAACCTTGAAATTCCTCTTCGGTGGAAGTTTAAAAGACAATAACAACAAATAACATGATAATAGTCAAATACAGAAAGATATTCTATACCCTTTCCATCATTCTTGTTGTCGCTTCCATCACAGCTATGGCTGTCTGGGGCTTTTCTTTGGGAATCGATTTCAAGGGAGGATCGTCCGTTGAGTTCCAGTATAGCGACTCAAGGCCAAGTGTTGATGCGGTCAAACAGCAAATAGATTCAATATCCCTTGAACCTTCGGTCAAAGACCTATATACGCTCATGCCGACAGGGGACAAGGGATACGTCTTGAACCTAAGGACCATTACAGAGGAAGAGAGGAACATTCTCGTCGGAGCTATCTCAAGCAGCACTATGGGACAAGTTGAGATAAAGAAGTTCAATTCTGTTGGCCCTACGCTCGGACAGGAAGCGGCAAGAAAGTCCCTAATGTCCATCGTTTTGGTCATTCTGTGTATCGTCCTTTTCCTTACATTTGCATTCAGAAAGGTCTCAAAACCGGTCTCCTCATGGAAATACGGGATCGTGTCCATCATCGCTCTTTGCCACGATGTCATAATACCGGCAGGCATCTTTGTCGCGCTACACCATTTTTTTGGAGGATATGAGATTGATACTTTGTTCGTGACAGCCATTCTTGTCATTCTCGGCTTCTCCGTTCACGATACCATCGTCGTCTTTGACAGGGTCAGGGAAAATCTGAGGAACAATCATGGCTTGAAAAACCCAAAGAACTTTGAAGAAATTGTGGGGGAGAGCATCAGCCAGACGTTCATAAGGTCCATCAATACGTCTCTCACGACCCTTCTTGCCGTTCTCGTCGTATTTCTTGCCGGTCCTATTGCGATAAAGAACTTCTCGCTTGCGCTTCTCATCGGCATCTTCTTCGGAACGTACTCATCCATATTCATTGGATCGAACTTGCTTGTGACCATAGAGAAGTGGCAAGGAAAGGGAGAATCGAAAAAATAGATTTAAGAACTAAAATACGGCGCTTTCTGGCGCCGTATTTTTATTGATATAAATGCCTATTTTTCCAAAAATACGTTGAAAAACAAGGCTAAAATAGGATTGGGGACAACTTGTAGAGAGAAAATCCATTTTTAGCCTTATTTTGCTTGACTTTATATCTCTCATAAGTATAATAGCAAAGCTGTCCTTAAATAGGACAGCGTTCTTTTACAACAGAATAAGTACAAGATTTAAGTTTGTATCATCTTTTACATGAGGATGATACATGAGAATTGTGCGAGTCTAGATCAAAGTCACGGACGATTCCGTGACCGCATATCCTGCTCCGTTGTTACGTCTAATAATGCGTAAGAAATGGCAGGACTCTAAAAAAGTGAAATGAAAAGAAAATATTGTTTTTTCTTTTGTTCCGTTTCCGAAAAACTAATACCTTAAAAAAGTATTTTTTATTTTAGAGTTTGATCCTAGCTCAGGATGAACGCTGGCGGCGTGGATAGGGCATGCAAGTCAAGGGGTCCGCAAGGACACCGGCAGACGAGATAGTATAAAATAGGTTACGAACCCAAGAGTCAGGTATAGCTTGCCGAAAGGCAAGGTAATACTTGATGGCCCGTGCGCGAACTTTGAACAGAAATTAATTTGTGTTTAAAGTTCGTGTACGGTAAAGATTTATCGCTTTTGGATCGGCCTGTTCGGTATCAGCTAGTTGGTAGGGTAATGGCCTACCAAGGCAATGACGCCTAGGGGGGGTGAGAGCCTGTTCCCCATCGATGGAACTGAGATAAAATTGTCTCTTTCGACGGTAACGTCGAAATAAAATCCAACTCATAACGGTGAAGCCTTTATTATGATATAATATTCATATGAAGGGAATACCGTGGGAAGTCGATTGTATAAATTTTTCAGACGCATATGTTGCAGGATTTTTTGATGGAGATGGGTCTTTAGTAGCAATACTTGAGAAACAGTCATCAAAATATTCACGAACATATCGTCCTCGTATTAGGGTAAATTTCACTCAGCATATTCGCCATAAGGATATGTTGGAAAGTTTGAAGATTTATCTCGGTGCGGGAGAAGTACGCTTAGTTTCTTCTCATGATCTTGCAGAACTTGTAATACAAGATAGGCAAGATATAAGAAAGATATTGGAGAGGATGTTTCCTCATCTGGTATTGAAGAGAAAACAAGCAATTATTGCTTTGGAGGTTTTAGACCTCCTGGGTGATAATATCCGGACAAATCGGATTTCGGACGAAAATTATTCAGAAATTTTAAAAAAGATCTCTGAAATAAGGAGTCTGAACTCTAAGACCGGAGGTAAGAGAAAAATTCATCAATTTGACCCCGTAACGACTTTTCGTTTAAACGAAAGAGTTGCTGAAACGTTGAAAGACTAAAACAGCAGCTAACATGTTGGCTCCAAATATGATTTTTTGGATGAAGGTATAGTCTGATACCCCGAGTGATCGGGGAAAACACTATGACGGTCCATACACCTACGGGTGGCTGCAGTCGAGAATATTTGACAATGGAGGAAACTCTGATCAAGCGACGCCGCGTGGAGGATGAAGTACTTCGGTATGTAAACTCCTTTTGTAGACTAGTAAGTTTTGAACGGTCTAAGAATAAGAGGTTGCTAAACTCGTGAATTATCCGGATTAAGCTCCGGATGAAACTAAATTAGCATTAAAAACTTGTAAAACCGTGCGCGACTTTTTACCGAGAGGTAAATTGTAAATTTGGCTTATATGCTGGAAATCTGTAGAGTGCTGCCCTTTAGGGAACTACAGACAATCAGCAGGGAAGTCGTCTACTTTATAAAGTAGATTGACCCCTCAGAGACTGATCTTGAGGTTATTTATTTTAACCAAGACAGTGAGATAGAAGAATTAAAATTCTATCAGACGCCGAACTCCTAATCAGTTTAATTTATTTTAAACGGAAAGGATGATGATATAGTCCAATCCTCATAGCAATATGAGAGAAAATGGCCAGCAGCAGCGGTAATACGAGTGCCTCAAGCGTTATCCGGAATTATTGGGCGTAAAGGGTATGTAGGTGGTTTTGTTAGTCTTTTGTTAAACCTCCCGGCTTAACCGGGAGAGTGCGAAAGAAACGGCAAGACTTTAGAGTGTGCGAGGGGTCTGTGGAACTCTACGTGTAGCAGTGAAATGCGTTGATATGTAGGGGAACACCAAAAGCGAAGGCAGCAGACTGGAGCATTACTGACACTGAAATACGAAAGCGTGGGTAGCGAATGGGATTAGATACCCCAGTAGTCCACGCCCTAAACGATGATCACTAGGTTTTCGGAGTATCGACCCTCTGAGAGCCACAGCTAACGCGTTAAGTGATCCGCCTGGGTAGTACGACCGCAAGGTTAAAACTCAAAGGAATAGACGGGGACTTGCACAAGCAGAGGATCATGTGGTTTAATTCGATGGTAAACGAAGAACCTTACCAGGGTTTGAAACCTAGTTGAAGTCATTAGGAAACTTTTGACGTCTCACAAGGACAGCTAGGCAGGTGATGCATGGCCGTCGTCAGTTCGTGGTTTGAATTGTTCCCTTAAGTGGGGTAACGAACGCAACCCTCGTTGTCTGTTATATATGTCAGACGAGACTGCCCCCGCATT
>JBAYMB010000010.1:0-15062 GCA_041663745.1 Minisyncoccota bacterium | reverse complement strand
GTGTCTATGCCAGGAAAGGCATTCGGTTCAAGCGGCACGTACTCTATGGCAAGGGCAGGGATGGCTGAGAATATGAAAAGGAAGGAAACCATCAAGGCCAATATTCTTTTGTTCGTAGGCTTGCTCATATTTTTATTGTCCAAATGTGACATTGAATCCTGCATTTGCGAACTGGAATATCCTTGAAATATTACCCACATTGAGGGTGATTGCAGCAGAACCTTTCAGGTTCGTATTGGCCTGCCTCAGGATAAGCTCATTAGTCCTGCCGGTCGTGGCCACTGATGCTCCGTTCACATACCATTCATATGTAGAATCGCTTCCGCTGTCGCTTGAAAGGTCGAAGAAGTACGGCTTTGCGATTATTTTCACTTCTTCCCTTTGGCCCAAGTAGTAGCTGTCGGATATGGCTCTGTTCCCAAGTATCCCATACAAAGGATTGTTCTCGTAAAATATGATCTTCGGGTCGTTCACCGATATGACCTTCGATCCTTCCGCTAGAACTGTGCCTGATGAATCGATCACGCTCACATCTACGCTTATATCCCTGATCGGCACTCCTCCGCTTACGGTCAAAGAGTCCTTTCCGGTCCCTGATGAGTCGCTTTGGATCACATCATCCTTCTCCCATCTGAAGATCAGGTTCTTCGAGCTTGCTTTCTTCCCGCTGATTATGACATTGGGGATGGCTATGATCCGCACTGTTCCTTGGCTTGCGAAAAGGGCCTTGCCTGGATAGAAAGGAGGGGTGTAGGACATAGGTTCAACCACAAGATCGACTCCGGCAGGAGTTATCTCCTTTGAGATCTCGCTTATGGTCCCATCCGGGGTCTCAACGACAGCTTTTATGATCGTGGTCTGTCCGCTGTCCTTTGCACGCACAGTGAAGGTCTTCGTTCCCTGCCCTTCGGTTCTTGCCGTGCCATCGACATACCAGCTTATCCTTGCAGCATCCAGATTCACGGAATAACTTGATACCTCAAGATCCACCAGATCGTTTGCTCCGGGATTTTGCGGCGATGAGCTTATGCTCAGCGTTTGATCCGCGGAGCCCGAAACTTGGGCAAGAGAAACTCCCTTTGCAGCGAAAAGCACCAAGAGCAAGGCGAACGCGATATAGATGGTTTGTTTAAGAAATCTTGACATCTTAGTGTGGATTATACCATCCTGATTGCTTTTTACAAAAGCAAGCTAAGACCCTTGAGACGCTTTAAGCTCCTCTTTGGCCTTTTTTATGGAGAGGAGCTGGGAAGGGTCGGAGGTTATGATCTGGTCCTCGGTATATGAGGCTATTATCTTTATGGCCACGTGCTTCAGACCGACGAAGAATATTCCCTCTCCCACATCAGACTCAAGCAGGAGATACTTCTCCTCATCGGTCAAATTGAAGACCTTCTGCAAGTTATCAATGACGGTCGGCGACTGCTTCAGGAGTATCTGCATGGAAGAGTTCGTAAGTATCGGAAGGCCGTACGGCGATTTTATGAAATCCTCCACATCCTGCGTTATGGTTGCCAATCCCAAGAAGTATTTTCTTCCCCTTTTTGCAAGAGAGAAGAGGAAGGATGCTGTATCTTCCGATTTCATCATCCACCAAGCCTCATCGATGACGAGCAATCTCTTTTTGGTGACTCTTCTGATGGCGTTCCAGATGTAATGGGTGATGAGGTACATCGCCACAGGCTTCAATTCATCCTCCATGTCTCTGATCGAGAAGACGATGAACTTGTAGTTTATGTTTATGTTCGTCGGCTTGTTCAAAAATCCCGCCCAAGTGCCCCTCGTGTATTTGGAGAGCTTCTGGACTATTCCCTCGGCCCCCTTCATTCCTGAGAGCACGAGCTCGAAGTCTGACAAAAGCGGAGGCTCTATGTTCGCAAAATCCGAGTCAGGGGTGATGTCTTTCAGCGCATATGTCTCGGAGATCGCTCGATCTATGATGGCATCCTCCTCGGCAGTTAGTCCCCCGAGCATTATCCTGAAAAGACCCACAAGATTAATGATGTTTGAACGCAATACGTCCGACGGAGACTCATCCTCCTTTGGAGCAGGAAGGTCAAAGGGATTTATATGGCTCGTTGAGTTCAAGGATATCCCGAAAGATTTTCCTCCCGTGGCTTCGGCCAAGAACTCATATTCTTTTTCCGGGTCTATGACTATGACCTCAGTATCGAACATCAAGCTTCGGAGTATTTCAAGCTTCATACAATATGATTTTCCGGCGCCTGCCTTGGCGAACATCACAGAGTTATAGTTTTCCAAGGAAAATCTGTCAAAAAGCACCAAGCTTGCATTGTGCCTGTTTATGCCGTAGAGAATTCCCTTATCCGATGTGAGATCTACTGATACGAATGGGAATATGGATGAAAGCGGAGAGGAATTGAGCTTGGAATGAACGTTTAGAAGGTCTGTGGCTATGGGCAATACGCTCTTGAAGCCTTGTTCCTGCTGGAAGAGGGCCGGCTTCACATATATGAGTCTTGACTCAAGGATGGACTTTATCTCCGCCTCTATCTTATCAAGCTCATCTTCTGAGTTGCCGTATATGCTTATGTATAGGCCTACATCGAACAATTTCTCCTGGGCCTGTTGAAGGTTGTTCCTCAAAGATTCAAGGTCTTGGTATGCCGTATCAAGCATGGGGTCTCTGACAAGCCCCTTCTTCTCTCTCGTATTGATCTGGCTTTGCACTTCCGCCACCTTTTTCTGAAATTGCCTGAGTATCTTTGCCGTGTCTATCGGATGTACGAATATGGAGATGTTGAATATCTTGTCCAGATTTATTATTGGAGAGAACCAGCTTTCGGAAAGGAACCTCGGATATGATATGACGAAGAAGGTTCTGACGATCTTTTCCCCCAAACTCAATTCTTTTGAGGAGACTTTGAGGGCTGAGGGAGCGATGACATCCTGCAATTCCAAAACTCCGGCCTCATATATCTCTTGGGGCAGGAATGATGTGAGCTCCTCCTCTTTTTTCTTTGGTTTTAAAAAGTCTAAAAATGCCATATGTTTATTGTTATGCTGTCGGGACCATTGGTTTTTCCGTGTCCCCCGGATTGAACGTCTTGTAGAACAATTCGACCAGCTCTTCCGTGCCGAGCTGAACGCTTCTTAGACCGCATCTCACAAGTCCTTGAGAAATGGCCCCTATCCTCTGCTCAAGCTGGGTCCTGTTCTCCTCAAAGTGGCCGGTTTCCGCCTTTGCTCCCTCATTCTTCTTGCCGACCAGCTTTCCAAGTGCATTGCCGCTTGTGTCTATGGCCGCCGGGGAAAAAGGCACGACGACGAAGAAGGTCTTCGTCATGATGCTCGTTTGGCTGACGAAATTCTTCACGAACTGTATGTACTCACGTATCTGCATCTTCATGAGGTCGCCCAGTTCGTTCTTGTACCTTCCCTCGAGCATCGAGATGTATGGTCTGATATCAAGCTCCTTTGATTGTATGGAGATCTGTATGGAAAAATCCAGGGAGTTCAGGAAGTTCTGGAATTGCATTATTATGGCCTGCTGCTCATCTTGGGATTTCAAGGCGAAGTTCACCGATGAGACCATCATAACAGCTCTCATCGATCCGTCTTTGAGAATGAGAAGCCCGTCCCTTATTTCCTTTATCGGCACGAAATCTTGTGTTGCTTTTGAAATGGCCATGATTGCTTGATTATTATAACATAATTTATTTCAATACAGATATGTAGTTTTTCAGCATGAAGACAGATTCGCCTTTCAGGTTGGCCCTGATCCATGCTTTTTCCTTTTCGCTTGAAACGAGCTCTCCCAATCCCGAGAGCATTTGGCCGTCCCTGATCTTCTCTATGAAAGCTATGCAATAAGCCAAGTATTCTTTGACGGTCTTGCCGGTTCTGTCTTTGATCACCTCCGTATTGATATCCCAACTGTTTTTGGCAAAATAGTGGATATCATAGATGTCCCTCATGGCAGTCTCTTTTCTCAAAGTCAAAGCTGAGAGCTTGCTTGCGAAGAGATAATCCTTTTTGGCCGCAAACATCGGGATGCCAAGGTATTCTTTCAGTTCATAATGACCAATTATATTTTCTGCCAATTTTCTGACATTTATCTCTATTTTGATGTTATGGTCCTCGTCGCCGTATGAGAGCATGGCAAAAACAGTATATCTTTTTATGTATTTGTCTTTGACTTCCCCATATTTGCTCAAAATACTTATGATCTTTTCAAATACCATTTTTTGATTATCGTCATTCACTATAAGCAGGTCAAAATCCAGATCTACCGAGAATCTGGGCAGGTTGTAGAAGAAATAGGCGCAAGTGCCACCCTTGAATCCCAAGAGCGGGCTTATGGTGACATCGGTATAGATATCTTTCAAGATCTGACCCATTATTAGTTGATGTTTTTCCCTATTTAGCATGGTTTTTGCGATATTTATCCAATCTTTTCATCAACTCCTTATTGCCGTATATCTTTGCCAACTCATTGCACTTTTCCCAATCAAGCGACTTCAGATTATCAAAGTGGTAATTCGGGAATAGATAGATCATGTCCAAGAATGCTCGCTCAACTGTGGCTATGCTATAGTTATCACGGATCTCTATGCCGCTTGAATTGAACAAGACGACATCTTTCAATTTTCTGAAGGCGAATGTGTGTTTATCCACATTCATTGTCTTCGGCCATTTTGATGCCGCAAAGATCGTATCATAATGCTGGAAGATGACGCCAGCTTCCCGAAGGACCGTCTCAAAACTTATGTAAGACGGTGTATAAATGGATGTGGCCAGCTCTTTCGGGTTGTAGTCTTTGCTTTTGGCAAAAACTCCTCTGGTCAGCTTGGTCAGAACGCCTCGCTTCACATAATAGGAGGTTTTAGCGTATAAGCTCTGTTTGTCATTTATTTCCCAAATCAAAGCCAGATCTTTGCTGGACAAAACCGTCTTTGAAGACTGATATAATTTTGCGATTAAACTGTCCATGGTGATGTTATGTGATGGAACTAATAATTACTAGTAGTTCCATTGTATATTATTACCAAAAGTTAGTCAATATCACTTTTCCTGCCTAGTCACCGGATTCAATGATTCCTTTATATCCAAGCTCCAGGTCAGGTCTTTGAGCTTGCTTTCGGACATCTTCGGCACGGAGATCATGTTTTTTGCCTTTTGAAGCTGGTCTGAAAGCTTCGCTTCCGGCTTTTTCTCTGCTTTCTTCCATATATAGAGCTTGTCGCCGAAGTAGTAGTAGAAGGCTGATTCAACGGTGTCTATGAAAGGCTTGCCGTTTATCTTGTAGAATGTCAGGGCCAGAGCGAAGGCTATTATAGGTATTGCAATGACAATGGCTATGATCTTGAACGGCAAATATATGTATAGGACGATGGATGCTCCAAGGCCTCCAGCCAAATAGACGAACTGCTTCAAAGTGAGCGGTCCGAATATCTTGTCCTCTACTTCTATGAATTGTGGAACTTGGAATTGCATGTCATCTTAGTTTATCGGCTCTCTATAGAGGTCTCCCGATTGCTTCTGTGGCGCAGGCGGCAGTTTGCTCTTTTCCTCTATGACGATATTCTCCTTCGGCAGGACGATCGTCTCGTTGGTCTTTGATCCTACTATGTTCTCCACAGGAGCGACATTCTGATGCAGCATGTCGTTTTTCTCGGAAAGTTTTTTCAGGAATTCCACTGATGATGCGGCGGTGGCATCCTCCACTTCTGGCAGAAGGTTTGGTTTTGTCTCAATATTTTCTGTTGGCTTGATTGTTTGTATTGTTTCCGCCACTTGAGGAGCGCTCAAAACGACTTCCGGCTGGCTTACGGCCTTTTCCTGGGTATCCGCTTCTTTCCTCTGCTCGCTTATCTTCTTCAAAGATTCCCTGATGTTCTTGAATATCGTCTCGTTCACGTCATGGGCGACCACAAAAGCCAAGTTCCTTGAAAGACCGACGTTGTTGATCAGATTGTCTATATAGTCCTCAAGCGGTTCAAGACCGAGCATGACAAGCGTGGTCTCTGTCTCAAGATTCCCCGCCTGATCTATCATCAGCTTGTTGTTTTTGACGATCTCCTGAAGTCTGATGGGGTAGTCTGGTGAGAAGATGGCGTCCTTGAGCTCCTTTGGGATTGCTTCCATCTGCTCAGCTATTATTTTTTTTGTTTCCTCGTTCATTTTTTTTAAATGTTTATTTTACAGATGAAACTCCTACTGGTGGTGGGGCTGGTGGTGGGGTTCCGGCTCCACCTTTCTTTTCCTCGTTTTCTTCTGCGACTTCTTTTGCCGCATCTGCCAATTTTTGCGCTTTTGTCTTTCCCGTTATGAGGTCTTTTCTGATCTGAGCGGCAGCTGCCTTGCCGAAGCCTGTAGCTTTATTTGTTTTGATTTTAAGCGCTCCCATAGCTGCTTCAAACACTGTAGCCTCTCCTTTCAAGAACGCCTTTTCTTCCACTTTTGCGAATCCTTCCTGGAAAGCCTTCTTTCTTTCATTAGTAATATCTTTTCTAGCATTTAAGGCTTCTTCTGAGTTATCCAAGTTACCATATTTATCCCTCTTATTTGCTTTATCGAATTTGTTTAATGCAGCCATTTTTTCTGTCACTTCTTGCTGGTATCCTGAAATTTTGTTTTGAAGCACTTTTCTTTTCTCCATATCAGTTTCTTTTCCAAGATCAACAGAAGCCTGGAATTTCTCTTTTTCGGCTTTTTGAACATCATCTCTATAATTTTTAACTTTAGCCGACTGTTCCTTCAGAGCTTGTTCATCGGTCAAATCTTCCCTACCAAGCTGTTTCTTCGCAAATTCAGTCTGTGCCTTGGCATATGCTTCCTTTGATTCAACGAAACCGCCAGTTCTGCCTTTAGCAAATCCACCCATGAGATCAACCCCAGCGCCTTTTATAGCCCCAAGCGTACCTTTTGCGGCTTCAGTATTCCTAACATCAAAGCTTGCTTTTGATGCACCGGTCGTGGCTCTAAGCGCAAGTCTTGCACCAATACCTTTTATGCCGCTTTGTGAAGCGGCTCCCTTCAGTGCATCATTGCTTGCAATGGCGGCAGCGCCTCTCCCAAGTGTTTGTTGAAGTGCAACTGCAGTTCCTCCCGTAACAGCAGTTAAAGCTGCTCCCGAAGCGAATGATGCAAGCTTTCCGCCCATCTCACCAACCTTTCCGCTATATTCCTTTACCATGGACATGCCTTTCAAAATGAGCCCGATGGTCAATATAGAGTATAAATAAACGCCAAAATATTTCATTATATCCGGTTGGCCGGTGCTAGATTGCTGTATAATATCGTTGAATGGTTGATTTGCCAAGAATTTTGCAATTATGAACATGAAGAACATAAAAACAGGGGCAACCATGAGCTGGTTGGTGAAATCTTTCCACCACTCACTGCCGTATTTGTTCACCTCCTTGCCCATGGCATTGAAAGTGAAAGCAAGCGGTGAGAGGACTGCAGAAAAAATGAGCATAACAGTCCTTCCTATGAAGACGAAAGCTCCAAAAAGAAGTGCATAAAGTTCGGCAGCGATGAGTATGATCCTAAGAATAAGGACGATGAGAATGTTTGTCGCTCCGGCAAGGGTTAGCGCGCTTGGACCGAGCAGATCGGCAAGTTTCGTGTTATTCAATAAAATGCTTGAAATGCCCACTGTACCGCCGTTTGTAATTTGATTATACAAAGTCACCGCAACGATATTCGAAGCGTCTATCATTATCTTTACAAAGAACAAGCTGAAGTTTATGAGAATGGCGCTTAGAATTATATCCACGATCTTTGTCTTTTCTCCCGCACCGAAGGTGCCGATAATGACTTTTATTCCGGTATATAGAAGTACGAAGATATAGAATATGTTAATGATATCTCTTATGAGCGCCCACGCATTATTTATGGCTGTTTCGTTGCTTGATACGAGAGTGCCGAGATTGAATATGGAAAGTTTCATGGCAAGATCAAACAAATATCCGGCAAAAAGCAAGAGACTGCTCAAAATAATTTCTATCAATTTCAAAACGGCGGCAAAAGGCAAAATACTCATGCCTGCGAGCGTATCTTTCAATGCCGTAGCCACATTGCCAATAAGCGTGGATTCATTGGCCGAAATCGGATGAGCGGCATCCCAGACTTTCTCCTCGGCAGTCTTGTCTGGCATGCCGAACTGATCGCTCATAAGGAAATCAGAATATTTTGTAACACCATTACTATTAGATTGTGGAGGATCGTCTGTCCATTGCTGGTTGCCAGCATATACATAGTTGCGACCGTCATGCGTATAGCGAACCGGCGCAGCGGTCGTTGAATCTGCCGCAAACGCTATATTAAAAGACAAAACCCCACCTATAACTATGGAAAGTAAGCCTAACGCAACTGATTTTCTAAAAAATCTTGTCATTTAGTCACTGTATATTATAGTACTTTTTTCAAAAAAATACAGCGCCGTTGTCAAGTTTGCCCTAATTTCCCGTTGAAGTGGCTTGAGAGAAGCTTCCGGAAGTGACAGTTGAGCCTACAGTGCTTGTCGAAATGCTCAAGGCATATGTCAGGTCTATAGGGCATCTTGTGGTGGAATACATGTTCCTGACCCCTCGGAGCCATTGCCTGACATTCTCGATCGTCGATGTCTGGGGATCTATATTGAACGATGTCGAGGTCACCGGGATCATGGATTCGGTTATTCCAGTGAGGCTTGTGGCCGCGGTCACGGCGGTTCCCGCAGTGTTGAGGATGGTGATGTGGGCGTTTGCCAGATCTATCGAATTGCCATTGCTCATCAGGTTCCACGGTATCTGAGCCAAATCTCTTCCAAAATCCATGATTCCATCTATGTTCGTTATGACATTTGACTGTATCAGCCTGGAACGAAGATATGAGTTTGCATCTCCGAAGCTTGCGTTGCAAGTTCTGGCTGTCACAAAGACAGCTCTTGCTTCGGTGAGTATCCTTGATGCAACGAGATAGGTCTCTCTGAAGTTCGCCTCGGCGCCGAGCAGATAGTTCACCCTTGATATCGCATCTCCTTTTTGTGCTGAAAGAGGGTCTAAACCATTTGCGCCTTGAACTGGCGGGGTGTATTGATTGAAGCCAGCTCCATAACCGGTGCCAAAACTGCTATCATAGGAATTAAAGGTTGAATTGGTTTGGCCCGTACTGATATTTTCCATTTGCGTGTTAAAAGTTGATTGAATCTGTCCTGACAAATTATTCAATGCTGATTTGTAATCTGTTGTCGCCTGGCCTTTACCCAAGACTCCTTCCTGAAGTTGCTCCGCGGCTAACTTGAGAATCTCATTGGCTAAACTTTGCATAACGGTGTCTATTCCATTTCCCAATGCCGCTTGTAGCTCAGCAGTTCTTAGATCAGACGTTGCTTTGAATCCCAGCATGTTGGTGATGATAGATCCCGGGGTCTTTACGGTACAATTCTTGATAACAGTATATGTTTTATCTTTACCTTCTTTTAAGAAAGGAGCTTTTACGTCTGTTTCCACATAGAACGGAGAGCCAACAAATGGCTCTGTGGACTTAACATTTCCCTTTGCATCATAAGTGACCTTATCACATTTTTTATAAGACAACGATCCCATACCGTAGCTCAATTCAGCAGTAATCGCCGATTGTTTCGCTTTTATTCTGCTATCAAGTTCTGCTTTTGTCGCAAGATATGCACCTATTGGCTCATTTTGCGGTTCGGTTAGAGATAACCATTCACTCCAAGCAGTATTGTTTACTGAAGCATTGACCAAAACCCCGGACTTCACGGCATTCTGAATATTTTGTGAAGCTCCTGTTAGAGTACAACTTATGTTTTTTGAGAACTGCTGATTGCTATACCCAAGGCCGAGAGCCAGTTTTACTTGAAGTTGGAATGGCTGACAAAGGAAGTTTAAGGACGGATCATTGAAGAGCATTTCACCGACCACTTGATCGGCGCTATTCAAAAGAAATTTATCGGTGTCGGCTATAAATGCAGGCCTACCCTGAAAACCGGTATTTATCCAGTTAACAGTTGACTCAACTATTTTTTGAATAAGGCCTCTTGCAACGTCTTTTGCCAAAGCTGAAAGTGCCGGTTCAATACCTTCTTTACGAGCTATGTCCCAAATGGAAGGTGCATATAGCTGTTTGGCTTGAGCTGCAGCTATAGAGCTAAGAGCTGTTCCTGCTGTTCCATAAAAAGCTACAGTGCCAGGATCCGATATATCAACTACTGACGTAACAGAGACATCCCCCACTCCCAAAAAAGCATTCGTTTTTTTCGGAGTCAAAAGGAATATTGAACTTGTCGAGAGGATAGAAACGGCAATGAAGAGCGCTATTTTTTTAGTAAGATTTTGTGGCCTCATATTCTTTGTATTTTTAGGGTCATGTCTATAATATCAAGCGCCAAAACAAGATCATCTGCTGTTTCATTATACACCGCCAAGTCGGAAAAAACCACAACATTGTCCCCATTCGAGTCCAGAATGTCTTTGTCTATGGCTATAAGTTTCTCAATATCGTTGATCACAATCAAATGATAGGTTGCTCCTGGAGAACCGACAACTGCAGGCAAAGGCATCTTTTTTAAATTATTGGCCACCTCTTCATATACTGCTATCACCGCGTTCATTTTTTCTTTATCAATAGGGTTGGAATTTGTTTCCGAAAGATAATCACTGACTATTTTTAAGTCTTTCCCAAGCGTTTTTCTGAGAACTTCCGTTTCTTTTATATACGCATTGGCGTATGTGGTCAGATCTTTACCTAGAGTTTTAACATCTATTTTTATAATATTTAAATCAGATATTTTTGTCGTTCCGGTAAACGATTTATCTGGTATGTCTTGTATGGATCTTGTAACAAGGGAATTAACGGTTGCTTGGTCCATATTCCCGCTTGTTGGTTGAGATGCTACGATATTTGACATCAGGTCCCGCGCCATTTTTTCCGTGGCGCTCAATTTTTGATATTCTTCGGTAATCTTTTTATCGTATGCTATTATAGATTCTTCTATCATATCGTTCGGTTCCTTGTCTTTCCCTGCGGTGTTCGTTTTCAGAGGGTCTCTGTTCAAAACAGTCTCTTCCCCATCCGAAGCCCCGTCGCCATCAGTGTCAGCTTTTTTTGGATCTGTTCCCATGAGCACTTCCTGCCAATCAGGAAGTCCGTCTTTGTCGGTATCAACGGCATTTGCGATCCATGTGTTCGATGCATTCAGATTGAAAGCAACGTTATTATTGAAGTTTATATTGCTCGGTTTCCAATAATTTGAAACAATGGCTACTATGACTATAAAAATAGCGATGAGCAGGGCTCTGACAAAGGTTTTTGATGGCAAATATTTTTTATTGATCATTGGTTTAATATTAGCATAATGAACATTAAAATACGCATCCAACGAGCGGAAGTTTGAGAGTGCAACTACTGCCACCACCACTGCTTCCAGTATTCACTACAGTACCTCCGCTACTTACGCAAGCAGTTATGCACTTAGGAATGCCGAATATGTTTTTGTTACCGCTCGTGCAAGCCACTGAGCAATAGCTGAAAATTTCCGTCATACTTTTAGTGCATGTCTGTGAAGTGATCGCAGAAGTATTATTAGGAACACTGTTGCAACTGACATCGGCAATTTTGACTTGTGTGGCGGTGCGATTCTGCATGCCATTCTGGCATGCTCCCCAAGCTCCGTAGCTCCACTGGTACAGAGGGCAGGTTGCGGTGTTTGAAGGCGCCATCATCTGGTACGTGGGGACGGCCAAAGGAGTGATGCCGTTTCCTGTAGGCTTGGTCGCCTGCTTCACGGGCTCTACGATGGTCTGCGTGCTCGGAGTCACCTCCTCGGTTTGGGCCAGGCCGCCGAGAAGCGAATTGAGCTTCTTTCTTGTTGCCGGGCCGACTATTCCATTTCCCGATGTCATTCCTGAAGGGGTCAATATCTCCTTTGCATATTTTTCCTGGAATCTGGTCACCGCATCGGCCGTAGCCTGGTCGAATTCATTGCTCGCGCCTACTGAAAGCTGTTTTATAACAGCTGTACTGACATCTGAGTTCAAGATATTCTTCAACAAGACGACGTCATCTCCGACAGAGCCGACAGTGAGCGTCCTTGCGAATACTTCCTTTACAGCTGCCACGGGCACGACGAAATCGGTTATCCTCACATTGTATTTTATGGCCAGCTGATTTAGTTTTCCTATTGTTGAAGGACCCACGACCCCGGTACCGGCCGAAAGGCCGTTAGGGATCAAAAGTTCCGTAGCATATTTTTCTTGCAGGTTTATGACCCCTGTCTTTGTCTGTTCGCTGAAAGTGGCCGAGGATTCAATAGATGTATTGAACTCCAAGCTGATTATCTTTTTCAAGGCCATGACATCTCTGCCGGATGAGCCCACATTGAGCGTCCTTGTGAAAACTGTTTCCACAGTTTCGCTTGAGGTAGTCGAAGGGTTTGTTCCGAGTATGACCTCGACGGCCATTGCAGAGCTTGCGCTGAAGAGAAGTGCTGCAAGGATGAGAAAATATAGAGATGTTTTTTTCATTGTGATATGGTTAGGTTCACTCTGTATTATATAAAGAAACGGTTGTAAAGACAAACCTCATTTTTGGTGGACATTAAAAATCAAAGACCAGAGATTCAAGGATTTTTTGTTCCATTCGCCCCTGAGAGGTTCCATCAAGGCGTTTCGTATATCTTCCTTTTTAAAGACACTAAAGAGCCAGTCGGTGGCTTTTTTGGTGCCTAAATTCAGGACATTTGTTACGATCCTTTTCTTGTCTCTTTCGTCATCAAGCCTGTCTGTGTCATATGACCAAAGAAAGGGCTTTACATATGGTGGAATGATTATTCTCATACATATGATTGTACCATATTTTGGCACCTGCTTGCATTGTTGATTATTCCATGTATACTGCACCAATAAGTCGCCCGCGCCTCGTAAGAGTGTGCGGGTTTCTTTTTTGGGGTATAATCTGTAGCATGGAAAAAACAGAAAGAATCTCTATATACATAGACGGTGGCAATTTTTACCACTTGGTGGTAAAGAAACTTAATATTGAAGAGAATGGCTTTGATTTTAACGCTTTTGCAAACCTTCTAATTGATGGACGAACAATGAGTGAAAGTTGCAAGCGGTTTTATAAAGGAACAATTCGTGAAAAAGAAGGAGACCCAAGAAGCAAGGAACTGATGTCTAAACAAACAAAACTTTTTACTACATTGAAAAAGGATGGATGGGAAATAAAAACAAGCAAGTTAAGAACGAGAATTGAAGAATTGGTGATCGATACTCGTGTTGTTGAATATAAAAAACTTAAAAAAATCGGCATAGAAAAGATTCACGCTGAAAGAATGAGAGAAAAAGGCATAGACGTAAAAATCGCAACAGACCTTCTTGTCGGCGCCTTTGATGACAAATATGATGTTGCTATTATAGTAAGTTCAGATTCAGACCTTGTGCCAGCAATGGACTGGGTTCGAAACAGAACAAAAAAGAAGATAGAGTACATCGGATTTTCTATTCCTAATGCTGATGATCCAGAAAAATCAACAAAACCTTTAATGATGATGTTTAGTAAGACAGATGTTCAAAGAGTATTTTCTGATATGGATATGCGTAAATTTATCAAACCATCTCCTAGTAGTTTGTTTCCACCAAAAATTTAGAAATGTAGATGCCGGTATCATCATTTTTCTTAAAAATCTTGCCCCACGAGCTTTTTCCAGTCTGTGAGGGTTAGATCCTCAGCCCTAGTCTTTATCGGTATGCTAGCTTCAGAGAAGGCCTTCTCCCTATTGCTCATCACACTTTTTAGATTTGCTAGAAGCATCTTCCTTTTATGCGCAAAACCAGCCTTTATGACCTCAAAGAACTTTTCCTCGCTCATTTCCTTGAAAAAATCCTTGGAAATGTCGTCTATTAACAGTATTGCCGAATCAACTTTTGGTTGCGGACTGAAATTCTCCTTTTCCACCTTCATCACCTTCTTCGGTCTCCCGTATGCTTTTACGGAAAGCGAAAGCAGGCTTTCTTTTCCATCACGAGCCACTATCCTGTCCGCTATTTCCTTTTGGACCATGACCACTATCTTAGTCGGTTGAATATCGCCCGAAAGGAACTTTCTGAACAAGAGCCCTGTTATATAGTATGGGATGTTGGCTATCAATTTGTATTTCCCTAACTTCAATGAAGCAATGTCCAATTCCAGGATATCACCATGAATGAGCTCGAATCTTTTTTCTTTTGAGAATTTTTTTCTTAAAAACTCAATCAGTCTGTCGTCTTTTTCCACAGCAATTACCTTTGCTCCAGTTTCAAGCAATTTTTCCGTGAGAGCCCCTTGTCCCGGACCGACTTCAAGAACAGTATCTTCGCTTGATACTCTTCCTGCTTCTACAATGGCTGAAAGAGCCTTCTTTGATTTAAGAAAGTTCTGTCCAAGTGATTTTTTAGCTTTTATATCCATGATTTTATTTACCACTCCAAGTATACAATCTTATCCCTATATTCAAAATGCTCTTCCTCAAGGAAATTATTGTCAAAATCAGCGAAGAATTCTGAAGGAAGGTTCATTTGCTGTGAGCCGAATATAGTCCTCATCTCTGCATGAGTGAGATAGAGCTTCTTTCTGGCTCTTGTGAGGGCGACATAGAAGAGCCTTCTCTCCTCTTCCATTTCCTCCGGTGTCTTTTCTTCCTTCCCGACAGCTTGATGAGGGAAAAGGTCCTGCTCAAGGCCAGTGATGAAGACATAGTCGAACTCCAAACCTTTTGAAGCATGAACTGTCATCAGTTTCACGGCATTTTCGTTCTTGATCAAAGAATCTTGGTCTGTGGCAAGGGCCGCTTCTTCCAAAAGCTTCTCTATACCCTCAGGTTTTGGCATATAGTCGTATTTTGTAGCTAGGGTTGCGAGCTCTCTCATGTTCTCGAGTCTCTCTTTGTCCTCATCGTTTCCTCTTTGCAGTTCAAGTTCCAACCCAGTCTCTCTTATTATGTATTTTATGACCTCGGAAGGCTTTGTGTTCATAGCTTCCTTCTTTATCCTTCCCAGAAGCGCAAAGAAACCATTGACTTTTTCTTTGATTCCTATAGGTAGATTCTCTTTTTC
>JBAYMB010000009.1:0-16424 GCA_041663745.1 Minisyncoccota bacterium | reverse complement strand
GGTAGCGAGGTGGAGGGGATTGATGAGAAGACACTTGAACTTGCAGATACAATAGCAGAGATTCCAATGCTTGGTAAAAAGGAATCGCTCAATGTCTCTGTGGCGTTTGGGATCGCAGGGTATCAGATAATTAAGCCTTGAGTTTTAGTGTTTTTGATTTTATAAATTATTTACTTGCTACCTCGTGGCTCGCCTTCCCTTCCGCATATAGTTTTTGGACCTCAGAGCCGGAAAGAGCAGTCGAGTAGATACGGACATCATCCATAAGACCCTTGAAACTTGCACCAGTAAAACCTGGCCACCCCAGATAAAGAGTACCGAAAGACGAGTCTATTTGAGTGTAAGGTGTATTTATAACCTCAACTCCATTAACAAAAATTCTATATTTATCTGTATCTGCTTCAACTACAACATGAGTCCATTGATTATGATTGTAAACACTGCCAGGAGAAACGCAAACGTTAGTATATACACCACCAACATAACCAGACAAAACAATTCTTTTACTGATTATATTAGCTGAAATTCTTGGTTTGTGAGTGGATCCATGAAGTATTTCTTGAACAGAATCGCCTGTTCCCGAGATATTTAGCCATGCTGAAAATGCCCATTTATTGGTTCCAAAAATTTTCAGGTTTGAATTATTTCCTAAATTGATATTATTTGTGACTCCATCAAAACTATACGCCCCTTTGTTGTTGTATCCTGAAGTAGTGGCATATGTAGCACCGCTGATAGTTCCGTGATTATTGGATCCTGAGGTGTCATATGTCAGAGAACCTACTTGAGGCATATCAAAGGTCCATTCCCCTACCAATTGATCTCCAATTGAATGAAGTGTTGAAGAATCAAAGCGTATTCCTGCCGTTATCCTCGCTCTGTCCCTGATTCCTGTGATATTTGAGTATATAACAGAAGAGAGTATGCCTACTATGGCTATGACGACTAGGAGTTCTATGAGAGTGAATGCCCGGTTTTTCATATCTCATATTATATATATATATATTGTAAATCAAGCAATTAAACGAAAGACTTTATAAAAAAGACAATAAGGGTTATTATATCCATATATGCTCAACAAAACGCTCAGAACCATGGAAAAGTTCATCCCAAGAAGGCTCTTTCAAATGGGCCAGCCGATATACCACTATTTCCTCTCTTTCGTCGGAGCCGTCATGTACAGATTCCCTTCAAGGAAATTGAAAGTGGTCGGGATCACAGGTACGAAGGGAAAGACCTCAACGGCGGAATTCGTAAACGCCATTTTGGAAGAGGCGGGGAAGAAGACCGTGCTTGCCGGAACCCTCCGGTTCAAGATGGACCGGGAGTCAAAGCCGAACATGTATAAGATGACCATGCCCGGCAGATTCTTCATACAGAAGTTCTTGAGACAGGCAGTGGATCGCAATTGTGAATATGCGATCATAGAGATATCATCCGAGGCGGCAAAGCAGTACAGGCACAAGTTCATAGACCTCAATGCTCTCATATTCACAAACCTCGCACCTGAGCACATTGAAGCACACGGAAGCTATGAGAACTACATCAAAGCAAAGGTCTCCATAGCCCATGCCTTGGAAAAGTCTCCGAAGAAGGACAAAGTGATCATCGTGAACATCGATGATGAGGAGGGTTGGAGGTTCTTGGACATAAAGACGGCTGAGAAGATAACGTATTCCATACAGGAAATAGAACCGTTAGTGATATCAGAGGACATGAACAAGTTCATATACCGAAGCACGGAAATAGGATCTGAGCTTCCCGGGAAATTCAATCTGTACAACATGCTCGGAGCCATCAAATACGCTGAGACCGAGGATATAGGTATGGAGACCATAAGCCGGGGGATCGGCAAACTGAAAGAGATAAAGGGAAGAGTGGAAAATATACAAGTATCAGGCAAACAAGATTTCAAAGTCATCGTCGACTACGCCCACACTCCGGAATCCCTTGTTGCCATATATGAGACATTCCCGGAAAGCAGGAAGATCGGGGTCCTTGGCGCATGCGGAGGGGGCAGGGACAAGTGGAAAAGGAAGGTAATGGCTGAAGTTGCGGAGAAATACTGCAAAGAGATAATCCTGACCGATGAGGACCCGTATGAGGATGAACCGAGGGAGATAGTGGAGGATATGGCACAGCACTTCAAGAACAAAAAACCTGAGATAATAATGGACAGGAGGGAAGCGATAGGAACTGCTTTCAAGAAAGCCAGGAAAGGCGATGTGGTCATCATCACGGGGAAAGGCACCGATCCATATATAATGAGAAAAAATGGGGCAAAGGAAAGGTGGAGCGATGCCGAAGTGGCAAGAGAGGAACTATTGAAGATCTAAATTATTAATATATCTTCTTATAGCTTCTGCAGTGGATGAGGCCGCTTTTTCCATGAACGCATTCCTAGTGCTAGAGCTTGTCATCACGGGCTCGTATATGTACGCATACTCCAAGGCAACGCTCGGTATCTTCAGAGTGTCATAGTTGCCGGTGGCTATGAGCTCCTGATCCTCGATTATGATGTCTCTTTCCTGGGGCATATCGCTTTTCTTCTCAATTTTAAACATCTCTTCGTTCAAATAGCTTGCGAAGATCCTGCTTGAGGCGAAATTCCCGTATTGATGCTCCGGAATGTACATGCAGTATCCGCGGTAGTTAGGCTTGCCCTTGTATTTCGGATTGTTGTTGAAGTGCACATGAAGGACCATGTCTATGTCTTTTTCTTCGATCCATTTGTTTGTTCCATAAAGGAAGAGAACCGCATTTGATGTAGCTTCATTATGCTTCATATCAGGGTCTATTATCTTCATTTCCCCAGCATCGACTTTGGCAAACATCTTTTCCTTCATTAGAGCGACCCAATCCATGATCTCGGTCTCATTGTTCAATACATATTCCTCAAGATCCTTGTTCCAGCCGTTCTCATTGCGTGCAAGAGTCACCTCCACATCATCGTGGGATGCAAGCTTGTCTTTGAGCATCAAAGAAAGTGCGAGGTCAAGATCTCTTTCCTTTATATTCCCGTATAGAGCGCCTCCGGCATCCGGTTCATGCCCTGGAACGATCAGAAGTTTGATCTTCTTCGGTCCAAAGGTGAATACATTATCCGTCTTCGCCCTCTCCGCTATCGCTATCAAAGCAGAGAGACAGAGAGATACCACGGATATGGATATGAGGATCTTTTTTGTGATGTCGCCTTTCATTGCCTGTATTTTATGTCATTGGGGAAATATGTACAGAGGTAAAAAGAAAGATTTACATTTCCCCCTTTTACCCTTAAACTACTCCCATGCCAGAACTTCCGGAAGTCGAAACCACAGCAAACATCTTGGACAAGAAGATCAAAGGTCTTCATATTTTGGATGTCTGGACCGACTATGACTCTCCATTCAACAAAGGGAAAAATAACATAAAGGACAAAAGATATTTTGAGATGTTCAAAAAAGAAATTATCGGCAAGAAGATCTTGAGCGTCAAAAGAAGGGCAAAGAACATCTTGATCGGCGTTTCGGGAAACAAAACGATCCTTGTCCATATGAAGATGACGGGACACTTTCTATACGGCAAATATGCGTTTGACGGCAAGAAGTGGCTCCCGCAGGATGACAGCTCTCTTTCCGATCCCTTCAATCGTTTCATACATGTCGCATTCAACCTTTCGGACAGAAATGCTCTTGTGCTGTCTGATATGAGAAAATTCGCGAAGGTTTTTGTCTTTGACACGGACAAAGTTGATGAGGTGGAGGATATAGAAAAATTGGGACCGGAACCATTGGAAAAGAATTTCACATACGAAGTTTTCAAAGAAAGGCTCGGTTTGAGACCGAGAGGGAGGATAAAGACGGTGCTCATGGACCAGGAAGTGATCTCCGGCATAGGGAACATATATTCCGACGAGGTCCTTTGGCTTTCAAGCATACATCCGCTTGAAAAAGTGGAGAACGTAGGTGAGAAGAAATTGAAATTGCTGTACGAAAATATTGGGAAGGTATTGAAGCAATCAATAGCCGTCGGGGGAGATTCCATGTCGGATTACAGAAACCCGTATGGCGAGAAGGGCGGATATCAAAATATGCATAAAGTTTACAGAAGAGCCGGGGAAAGATGCGGCTTCAAGGGATGCAAGGGAGTGATCAAAAGGATGAAAGTCGGGGGCAGGAGCGCCCATTATTGCCCAGTCCATCAGAAATTGGGGAAATAATCTTTATTTCCCCAATATCTTCAACGCTTCTTTTATGATATCTTCAGTCTTTGTGAATTTCTTTTCTATATCCTTCAAGGCATCTCTTGCCTCCCTGTGGGAATAGCCGAGGGATTTCAGTGCTTCAAGCGCGTCCACCTGCCCTCCGAACCCGCCATGGTCATCATCGCCCGCACCGATCTTGTCTTTGAGCTCAAGAACTATCTTCTCGGCTATCTTCTTGCCGATGCCCGAGATCTTCACGAGGTGCGTAGTGTCTCCGGAAGCGATTGCTCTCTTCAAGACCGGAACAGAACTTACATTCAAGATGTTCAAAGCTGTCTTCGGCCCTATGCCGGAAATCGAGATGGAAAGCTCGAAGAAGTTCAATTCTTCCTGGTCTGCGAAGCCATAGAGGTCAAGAGCATCTTCTCTGACGGCAAGATGAGTGAAGAGGGAGATATCCTTTCCTTTGTGCGCCACTGTCTTCGTCCCTTCCGTGACATACACTTTGAAACCTATTCCGCCAACGCCGACGGTGATGTATTTGTTGTTCACGTCCCAGACTATGCCCTCTATTTTTGCGATCATGCAAGTATTATATCACATTTGCTTTTTTGCAATAAAATGCTATTCTTTGGTCTCAACAGATTAAAACAAACAAATGCCAATAACATCATCAGCAAAAAAAGCCCTCAGAGTGGCTCACAGAAAAGAGGTCTTCAACGCCCGAAGGAAGGGTGCAAAAGAAGACGCCGTAAAGACGGTGAAGAAATTCTTGAAGGAAGGCAAGGTCAAAGAAGCGGAGAAAGCCCTATCAATCGCATATAAGGCGATAGATAAAGCGGTGAAGACCAAGTTCCTGAAGAAGAACACTGCGGCAAGATATAAATCAAGATTGACTATATTAGTGAACAAAGCGAAAGCCAAAAAATAAAATATCCCCGAAAGGGGATGTTTTATTTCTCCAAAAATATCTTTAACAAAAACTCCCGCCAAAATAGACGGGAGAAAAAACATCATAATTTCGGGAGAAAACCTGATCGCCATCATTCCACGCATTCGGGTCCTCGACAGAGTTCGCATTCACGTACCAGCCGTCTTCGTTCCAGTTCACGTTCACGGCATGAAGCACCGACGCTCTTGTATATAAAATCATCTGTACCACCACCTGCCAAACCATGACAGATTGAATCTTATTTTGGACCTAGAAGTCCACCAATTTTATATACCAATTTTTAATGTTTTTTAGGAAATATTTTTCTACACTCTTGTGCAAGACATGTCCGACACAACTCTCGTATGAAATATTTAAAATCATGACAGAAAAGCCGTGGCCGTTCTGTAACACATGATTTCAAGTTCATTATACCAAATTTAATACAAAAAAAATCCCCCGACACATATCATGTCGGAGGATCAAAGCGACTAAGGCCCAAAGGATCAGAAATCCAAGGAACCTAAGTTTTAATTGCGGGAGAAAAACTGACCGCCATCATACCACGCATCCGGGTCCTCGACAGAGTCCGCATCCACGCACCAGCCGTCTCCGCGCCAGTGCACGCCCACGGCACGAAGCACCTCGTTCTTGTCCTTGATGTAGAAGATGTTGGCTGAGCCGTTGTTCAGAAGAACACCGTCTCTGCCGTCTTTCTGATTCTCCATCAGGGAATACATCTCGGAAAGGGTGGTTTCAGCTTTCGCCTCGCCACCAAGTTCCTCAATGATCGGACCGTCGGCGGACCGCTTCAAGAGCTTCGCGTAGTGAAGCTCTTGTTTCGCGATGGGCTTCTCGGTTTTGCCGAGGAACCACTCATCAAAATTGCTTCCGGTTCCACTGATTATCACCTTGGATTTGTCCGCGGTATTCACCGCGAACTTATCCTTGACGATGAACTTCCCTGAAGTCGCCGGAATAGAAACCGTCCCCAGAAAATCCAAGACTCTCTGCTTCTCCTCGAGGATCTCTTGAAGCTTGTCTGACACGAGATCCGCATTGCGCTTGCCATCCATGACAAGCATGGAAACCTTGGTGTAAAGCTTGGACATCCGCTCGAAATTGCCATTGCTCATGGCTTTTCTCCTTAATTTGAATGAACTACACCTGTTACTTACAGGTGTGAAAATGATAGCATATTATATATAAAAAGTCAAGTTCTTGTCCTCTCAGTAGGAATCGAACCTACATCTAACCCTTCGCAAGGGTTTGTCCTATCCATTGAACGATAGGAGGATTTAAAAACCGATGAATCTCTTCATCGGTCCCAATTTAGCATCTTGAAAGTCAAAAAGCTAGAAACCGAGCTTCTCCATGATCTTGCGGGAAACAGGTTCCTGTATCTCCTTCTCCGGCAAATATTGCAGCAATACGTCTCTCACATCCAAGTGATGATATTCCTCAAGAGGCACTACGATGAGCGGGATCATATGCTTCTTTGACCTCAAGAGTATCTTGTGATTCTCGTCATCGCTTATATCGACCCAGAAATCCTCAAGGGTCGCAAAGGGGTACTTGTCCTTTCCCACGACGATACCTCTAGGGTCGATGCTTATCTCTATGACCCTCGGCTCCTTTGAGGAGAAGAAGAGCAGTATAGTTACGCCTATTATCATCAGTATGGCGAATAGGCCGTCATGGAGCATGAAAGATATCACCACAATTGAAAGTGCGATTATGATCACAGCCCAATACCAGTCGGCCGTCTTCTCCTTCTGTTTGTACTCAAACGCTTTCCATGAGATTGTGTTTCCCATACCAGTAGTATTATATATCAAATCTTTTGGAAATGGTATAATGACTGTTAACAATATGACAAAGAACAAGACAAAACTCATAGTGGCCAATTGGAAGATGAACCCGGGATCGGGAGAGGAGGCCAGGATGATAGCGATGAACATAGGCAAAAAAGCGAGGGTGTTCGGTAATGCCAAGCTTGTGGTATGCCCTCCTTTCATGTTCTTGGATGAAGTGGCAAGCGTCCTGGAGGCATCAAAGAAGGTCTCTTTGGGCGCTCAGGACGTGTTCATAGGGAAAGGGGTCTCGCATACGGGAGAGATCAGCTTGGACATGCTCAAAAAGGCAGGCGTGAAGTATGTCATCATAGGACACTCAGAAAGAAGAGGTTCGCTTGATAGCGATGAAGTCGTGAAGGAAAAACTTCTGGGAGTTCTCAAAGGAAACTTGAAGGCGATACTTTGCGTGGGGGAGAAGGAAAGGAACGAGCACGGAGACCATTTCCATGAAGTGAAGAGGCAATTGGAAAGCGCCATATCAAAACTTCCGAAGAAATTCATCAAAAATTTGGTCCTAGCATACGAGCCGGTCTGGGCCATAGGGAAGTCGGAGAAAGAGGCCATGAAGCCGGAACAGTTGCATGAAATGGCCATTTTCATAAAAAGATTTTTGAACGATGTGTTTGGAGCAAGGTCTGCAGAAAATGCAAAGATACTGTATGGAGGCTCTGTCACGAAGAACAATGCCAAGGATATAGTGGAGAAAGGGAATGTCCAAGGACTTCTTGTGGGAAGGGAGAGCCTAAAAACTGAAAATTTTGTTGAATTGATAAGAGAGATAGGAAATTGATATATCTTGACTTTTCTTTTTTGGTATGTAGTATTGCCGTCAGATGCTCTTTAAGAGCAAAAACTCGTTAGGAGGCTGTGATGAGGAAAAATTTACTTTTCACTATTGTCGCAATTGCCTTATTTCTGGCAATTGTGGCATTGGATAAAAAAATCGGCACTAACTTCAATTTTGGTTTTTGGCAATTTTTTTACACGGAGATATGTTTGTTAGTAGGGATATTCATGGCCATAACGCTCGGCGAAGGATTCCCTTTCAGTGCGTTTCGGGCATTCTTTCCTCTTGTCATTTTGGGGGTCGTCCTGGTGGCGATCCAAAATTTGATCTTCGGGTCAAGCTTTGCAAGATGGGAATGGACGGTCGTTCACGGAATTTGTTACGCCTCGGCAAGCCTGATTCTTCTGGGCCTGTCGGTCAAATTTTGGGAAAAATGAACGGACAACATTTAGCGCCTTACCTTCGGGTACGGCGCTTTTTATTTCCCCAGTCTGATATAATCAATGCATGAACAATTATTCGGTCAGACCAGAGCTGGACAAATTTCCCGGATTGTTACAAAAACTTCTCTTTTACAGAGACACCAAGACCGCAGAAGATGCGGAGAGATTTTTGCATCCCGCGTATGAGGAGAACAATGATCCGTTCAAGATGACCGGAATGGAAAAAGTGGTGAAAAGGATATATGAGGCGATAAAAAAGAACGAGAAAGTCATCATTTTCAGCGACTATGACGCAGACGGCATCCCGGGAGCAGTTATCTTGCACGACTTTTTCAAAAAGATCGGATTTAATAATTTTGAGAACTATATCCCGCACAGGGTCCTTGAAGGCTTCGGATTGAATGAAAAGGCGGTAGATGAGTTCAAGGAGAAGAAGGTGAGGCTCATCATAACCATAGACTGCGGAACGGCAGATCTGAAGGAAGCGAAGAGGATAAAGAAGCATGGAATAGACCTCATGATCGTGGACCATCATTTGCCGACGATCGTCAAAGGAAAGGAAAAGCTTCCCGAGACTGTTGCACTTTTGAATCCCAAACAATCCGCCTGCAAATATCCGGACAAAGATCTCTGCGCTTCGGGAGTGACATTCAAGCTGGTGCAAGGCCTTCTCAAAAAGTATGGCGAAGAGTGGAACGTAAAGCCGGGCTGGGAAAAATGGCTCCTTGATATGGTAGCCATTGCAACCATCTCAGACATGGTCCCTCTTCTCGGAGAGAACAGGATCTTCGCCCGATACGGCCTCATGGTCCTGCGAAAATCCCCGAGGCTCGGGCTTCAAAAGCTTTTTGCGATCCTGAAAATGGACCAGAAGAACATCACCGAGGATGACATCGGCTTCATGATATCTCCGCGCATAAATGCGGCATCAAGGATGGGCAAGCCCGAAGATGCCTTCAATATGCTCACAGCAAAAAATGAGGAGGAATCGGATACATATGCACACCATCTGAACAAGATAAATGATGAAAGGAAAGGAGTGGTTGCAAGTCTTGTGAAAGAGATCAAAAAGCATTGGAGCGAATTTGATCCGGAAAAGAAGAGAAGAGTTCTTGTGGCAGGGAACCCGGACTGGAAGCCATCGCTTTTGGGGCTTGTGGCAAGCTCGCTTCAAGACGACCACAATGGACCTGTCTTTCTTTGGGGCAGAGAGGAAGGCAAGACGCTCAAAGGTTCGTGCAGATCTGATGGTTGCGTGGATATAGTGGAGATGATGAGGGAGTCTGCACATTTGTTCGATGAATACGGCGGACACTCAGCATCAGGCGGTTTCACAGTTAACTTTGAGAAGATAGATGTGCTCGCAGACGGACTTGAGGCTTCATATGAGAAGCTCAGTGTGCAAAAAGAAGACAGAGAGGGGATCATCGCTGATGCCGTCATATCGATTGATGATGTGAATGATGGCCTAGAAAGGCAATTGAGCCTGCTTTCTCCTTTCGGGATGGGCAATCCAAAACCTATTTTTGCTTTCAAAAACATAGAGATAGCGGATGTGAAGATATTCGGAAAAAAGAACGATCATTTAAAGGTGGATTTTAAGAATAAAAAAGGTCAAAAGATATCAGCTATCGCTTTCTTCAAGAAACCTGAGGATTTTTCTGCAAAGATAGCTGTGGGAGAGAAAATCGACTTGCTTGCAAATATTGAGAAGAGCTACTTCGGAGGAAGGGTGGAGCTCCGGTTGAGGATTGTGGGGATGTTTTAGGCCTATATATAAGGATATTTCACCCCTTGCATTTACCGCTATAATCAGCTATAATCCGCTATATGTGTTATGGCGTTAAAATCTGACAAAAATATATGGACAACATTACCCAAAAATTTGATCATCGAATAAAAAATCTCGATCCGCACATAGTCGCTCTTTTGACCGAGATAGATGGTATTCGTGGTGAGTTCAAGTCTGGTTTGCGAATGACACCTCAAGCTATTACTAATCTTCGTAAATCCACATTGATTACTTCTGCCGGTTCCTCAACTCGCATTGAAGGTGCCAGACTTCCTGATGATGAAGTTGAGAAAATCATGCGAGGTCTTGCTATCTCAAAGTTCGCTGATCGTGATTCTCAGGAAGTACAAGGCTATCTTGAAACGCTTCAGAATGTTTTTGATAGCTATCAGACCATGCCACTTCGAGAAAGTGTCATTGCATCGCTTCATAATCAGCTTCTCAAATATTCTAACAAGGATGATCTACATCGTGGTGATTACAAAAAGAAAGAAAATGCAGTTGGCGTACTTGGACCTGATGGCAAAGTTGTAAAAATTATATTTGAGACCACTCCAGCATATCTTACCGGAAAAGAAATACTAGAACTTGTTGATTGGACAAATGAGGCGTTTGAAAAGAATCGTTTTCACCAACTTCTCATCATTGCCAATTTTATCGTGGAATTTTTGAAAATCCATCCTTTTGAAGACGGCAACGGACGTCTTTCGCGCATTCTCACGAATCTCTTGCTTTTGCGTTCCGGCTATCAGTTTATACAGTATGTCTCACATGAGCAGATTGTGGAACATCGCAAAGATGAGTATTATATCGCCCTACGCAAATCGCAAGAGACATTTAAAACCGAGCACGATACCATCTCGCCATGGCTAAATTTCTTTCTTTCTGTTGTCAAAGAACAAGCCACGAAAGCTCTGTTATATTTTGAAGAGGAAAAGATTGAGGATACGCTTTCTCCAAAACAGTATGAGGTTTGGAAATACATTTCAGATGTGAGTGAAGTGGCACCGGGTGAAGTTGTCAAAGCAACACATATCGCGCTTGGAACAGTCCGTCAAGCATTGAACAAGCTTGTTGAACTCGGGAAAATCAAACGGATCGGACTTGGTAGAGCGACAAGATATAAAAAGGTGTAACTATAAATACGAACGTGCTGACTGATCTAAAAATCAATCTGTATAAATCGCTGTTTTGCAGAAAAACCTTCCTTCTTCATTTGAAGTATGATTTGACAGTTTTATCTATTTTCTTTAGGATACGACTAGTTTAAAAACGATTCAACTCACGGAGGATTTGCATGCCAGAATACGATGTAGTCTGCTTACTCTCTGGACAAGAAAAACCGGAGATTATTCGGGCAGAAGGGCGAAACAAGAACAACGCCGAGAACTGGGTCAAAAAGAACTTCTTCGTCAAACAAATATTGAAAGTTCGCCATAGGAAATGACCAATGAGAACTTCAGTCCCCGAGCCATGTGACTCGGGGATTTTTTATTTTTAGTTTCACTGCGGAGAGGGCGAGATTCGAACTCGCGATGCCCTTTCGGACATTCCAGTTTTCAAGACTGGTGCGTTCAACCGCTCTGCCACCTCTCCGCGCTAAAACCAAAAAATAACCTAACAAACACCAATTTAGCCTAAAATCGGCCAATCTGCAAGGCAAACCAAAAAGCGCCCCTTGGCGCTTTTTTATTTAAGCTTGAATCTTCTGTTCCTTCTCCCCTTTGAAGTGAAGGACTATGAGATATATTATCTCCAATATTCCCGCTGTGTTCAGAATAGCGAGGACTATGAAGATAGTCATATGACCTTTCCTTGCCGCTTTCCACAAAGCGATAAGCTTCCAAACAGCTGACCAAACGATTAATAAAATGATCCATGGGTTCGCAGATACGAAGGATGCCGCGTCCACATTTAATGCTTGTAAATTCATGTGGACAATTATATAAAAATGGATTTTTAAAAGCAAATGTCAAAAACCAAGGATTATGATATAGTTTGTCATATGAAGTATTTAGGCATAGATTATGGCGAAAAGAGGGTTGGTATGGCCGTTTCCGACGCAGAAGGCAAGGTGGCCTTTCCGAAGATTGTTCTGGAGAACAACGCCGACCTCATACAAAAGATATCGGAGCTTGTAAAAGAGCTTGCGGCTGAAGCTGTTGTCATTGGAGAGTCAAAAGACTACAAGGGAGAGGACAACAAGATAAATCCTAAGATAATCTCCTTCAAGAGAGATCTTTCTTCGGTCATAAAGTTGCCAATGTTCCTTGAGCCTGAGTTCATGTCCTCCATGCAAGTGGAGAAGACCTTTGGAAAGACCGATATGCTTGATGCATCTGCGGCTGCAGTCGTCCTTCAGACGTTCTTGGACAAAGAGAGGAACAGGCAGGAAAAGAAAAGACAAACGGAGAACAAGAAAATTACATATGATGATTTCAAGAAGATAGAGATGAAGGTAGGGAAGATACTTCAGGCCGTTCCGGTGGAAAAGTCGGAAAAGCTTCTGAAGCTTTCGGTGGACTTTGCCGAGAAGGAACCGAGACAGATCGTCTCCGGAATCGCGCAATATTTTCCGGATTATAAGACACTTGTGGGAAAGAAGGTGGCTTTCGTGACGAATCTTGAACCGCGACCGCTCATGGGGCTGATATCAGACGGGATGATACTTGCCGCAAAGACCGATGACATGCTCGCCATAATGGAAGTGCCGGATTTCATAAAAGAGGGGACTGAACTAAGTTAAAAATATGACAGAAATATTACACGCGCTTGAACCAAAGATGCTCATTGAGACATTCGGCCTCATCGGGATATTTTGCATCGTCTTTGCCGAGTCGGGACTATTCTTCGGCTTCTTCTTTCCAGGAGACTCGCTTCTTTTCACCGCAGGCTTCCTGGCCTCGCAAAATTATCTTGGTCTGGACCTGCTTCTCATAGGATCATTTGTATGCGCAGTGCTTGGAGACAATACGGGATACTGGTTCGGGAAGAAAGTGGGTCCTAAGATATTCAATAAGGAAGATTCCGTCTTCTTTCACAAGGACCATGTGAAAAAAGCTCAGGATTTCTATGACAAATACGGCAATAAGACCATTATCTTGGCTAGATTCGTGCCGGTTGTGCGAACATTCGCCCCGATTGTCGCAGGGGTCGGCAATATGAAGTACAGGAATTTCCTCACATACAATATCATCGGCGGATTTCTCTGGTCATTCCTCTTGATCTTGTCCGGATATTATCTGGGAACCATCATCCCCGGAGCGGACAAATACCTATTGCCGATCGTTCTCGTTATCATCGTACTTTCTGTATTGCCGGGAGTTTTTGAGATAGTCAGAAAAAATAGACATTTAGTCTAAAAACTGTTATATTGTTTTAGCTTTGCTTATTATTGATAGGTGTAGCAAATGTTCTTTTTCATAATACAGATATAATTAACAATTGTTTGGGTTAGAATGTTATGGTATAATCCCAGTATGCCATACAAAGATAGGACCAAACTCTATGAAGCACAAAAACGACACAGATTAAAGGTCCGTGCAAAAATGTTTGAATTTTTGTCAGATAAAAGCTGTGTAGACTGTGGAGAAAAAGATCCTATCGTACTTGAATTTGACCATAAGGATCCCAAAGATAAATTCAAGATTATTGGTAAAATGTTATCTGGTCATTATTCTTGGGAGTCCGTGGAAAAAGAAATAAGGAAATGTGAGATACGTTGTGCAAATTGTCATAGACGTAAAACTTACATTCAGTTCAAATGTTTTGGTAGAAGTAAGCCCTCGTAGCTTAATGGATAAAGCAATGCTCTTCTAAGGCGTTGATGGGGGTCCGATTCCCTCCGGGGGCACAATTTTAAAAACCACCCATAACAGGTGGTTTTTAAAATTCTGTGGGCGATGCAGGACTCGAACCTGCGGCATCCTCAGTGTAAGTGAGGCGCTCTACCAACTGAGCTAATCGCCCGAAAAAGCAATAATATACTATATCTTGCGTAATATCAACAAAATCACATTGACAAAATATAACCCTAGTATATACTTTGGTTAATATGGATAAAACGATCATAAACATCAAAACAGACAGATATGTCAAAGAAGGTGCGCAAAGCGCCGCGCGCGAGCTTGGCCTGCCACTCGGCACGATCATCAACGCATATCTTCGTGAATTGGCGCGAGAGAAGCGAGTCATCTTTTCCGTCCCTCCCACACCAAACGTCAAATTGCGCGCGCTGTTGAAGACAATATATGAAGATTCCAAAAAGAAGACAGTGAAAGGTCTTTCATATGCCGAAGCCGTTGAACATTTGAACCGTATATGAGAGTGAGCTTTCACAGACATTTTGATAAGGACTACAAAAAATGCTCATTGAAGGTCCGGGAGCAGTTCAAGAAAAAACTATCTGTATTTTTTGAAAATCCCTTTGACCCATCCCTTGAAAACCACGCTCTTCATGGGGAATGGCTGGATTTCAGGAGCATAAATATAACTGGTGATTATCGCGCCCTTTACCATCATGCAAGCGATGAAGTGGTCGAATTTTTCGCCATTGATACGCATAATAACCTATACGAATAACTGCCATGAAAATCCCCATTCTATACGAAGACAAAGACGTAGTGGTCATAAACAAGCCAGCAGGTTTGAATGTCCACCCGGACGGCAGGACCAAAGAGAAGACTTTGGTGGATTGGATATTGAAGAAATATCCGAAAGCAAAGAATGTCGGCGAGCCGATGATACTTGACGACGGAACCGAGATATTGAGGCCTGGTATAGTCCATAGGATAGATAAGGACACCACAGGAGCGCTCATCATCGCAAAAAATGACAGAGCATATGAATTCTTGAAAAAGCAATTTCAAGACAGGAAAGTCCATAAAGTATATAACGCATTCGTATATGGATTGCTCAAAGAGGATAGAGGGATGATAGACAGAAAGATCGGAAGAAGTCCGAACGATGTCAGAAAATGGTCCGCACAAAGGGGAGCAAGGGGAGAGCTCCGAGACTCTGTGACATATTTCAAAGTATTGAAAAGGAAAAATGATGTTACCTTCGTGGAAGCTATGCCAAAGACCGGCAGAACTCATCAGATAAGGGTACATTTCAAGGCAATAGACCACCCAATAGTCCATGACAATCTATACGCCTCAAGTTTCTATCTCAAAAAAAGGAACTGGCTCGGGTTCAAAAGATTGGCCCTTCATGCAAAGGAGTTGGAGATCATGCTTCCCTCCGGCAGGCTTTTGAACATCATTGCCCCGTATCCGGAAGATTTCGAAAACGCCATGAAGAAAATGAGCAAATAATGTTTGCTAACCCGAGATAAATATGCTAGATTAGCACCACTATGGAATTGAAGAACATCAAGATATCGCCGGTTGATATGGACGCAAGAAAGGCAAGTGGCATGAGACCGGGAGACACTGTCAGAGTATGGCAGAAAATCAAAGAAGGCGACAAGACAAGGCTTCAGGCATTTGAGGGTATGATTTTGGCCATTAAGCACGGAGGAGAGGCCGGAGGCACTTTTACAGTGAGAAGAGTGGTGGATGAGGTAGGTGTTGAGAGGATTTTCCCCCTATACTCCCCAGCTATTGATTCGATCGAGATCCTAAAGAGAGCCGAGGTCAGAAGAGCAAAGCTATACTACATAAGGAACAAAGCTACGAAGGAATTGAGAAAGCATTTGAGAAGCGAGATCCTTCAAGTCAGAAAGGAAAGCAATACGGATACGAAGAGGGTCAAGCCAGAAGCAAAAGAGGAGAAGTAAAAGACCGCCTAAGGGCGGTTTTTGTTTGAAAGTAATTGGTAGTCACTTTCTACTTGAGGGATATTATTTGATTTGGTATAATGGTGTGTATGAAAAGGGGAGTAAAGCCTAAAAATAAGGTTCGAATTAAATGGTCATCAGATTTTGCATATGCAATAGGACTTATTGCGACTGATGGTAATTTATCGCCCGATGGCAGACATCTTTGTTTCACATCAAAAGATATTGAACAGATCAACAATTATCAAAAGGCTTTATGTATAAAATGTCATATTGGAAGAAAATCTAACGGTTTACAAAAAGAGAAAAAATATTATGTTATACAGTTTAGTGATGTAAATTTCTATAATTTTTTATTATCAATTGGGATAACTCCAGCAAAATCAAAAACACTAGGAAAAATATATGTTCCGTCAAAATATTTCTTTGATTTTCTCAGGGGCTGTCTTGATGGGGATGGCACTTTTTACTCATATTGGGACCCGCGCTGGCGTTCAAGCCATATGTTCTATATTGAATTTGTCTCAGCAAGCAAAAAACATGTTAATTGGTTGAGATCAGAGTTAAAAAATCGGATTGGTGTTTGGGGACACATTACCGATGATGGTGAAAAATTAGTGTGTCAGCTAAAATACGCAAAAAGGGAAGCACTG
>JBAYMB010000008.1:0-17101 GCA_041663745.1 Minisyncoccota bacterium | reverse complement strand
TTTATTCTCGCAAAGGCTTCTATCTCCGGTTTGATTTGTGGCATTTTGTACAAGCTTTCGGCTACTCGCGTCAAGCAAAAATTAACATTGATAATCGCAACTTAAAATTCTTTTATGCGTACAATAGTAACAGAAAAATGGGGAAAAGGGAAAGAGTTGCCTTATGGTAGATTTTATGTTGAAAAACAGCCCAGGCACATTTATGTGTCCGGGCTGTTATTTTTGAAAAGAACAATTTCTTACGGCGGATTAGCTTGGACTCCAACTTTGCGACAGAGCTCTTCCAGATTTGCCATGGTCTGCGCTTCCTCGTCCGCTGCCGGTGAGGACACGTCTTTGCCCTTCTCGTCCTTGTTAGGTTCAGTCATGCATCACCTCGTGATTTTTGATATAACTGATCAAGACTGTATCACCAATTTGATATAAAGTACAATAAACTATGGCAAGAACTGCTTGAACCAGTCTCCCAATCCTTTGAACACTTTTCCTGTCCTTCCGCCGGAAAGGCTCAATCCTGTCGAGGAATCATCATATGTGTTGAGCCCCCATGTGGCGAGTCCGTATGCCACAGACCATGAAGCGTCTTTTATCTGTCCGTTCTTCATGTTGGAGATGAAATTTATGGAAGCTATTTTCGAGGGGAGCTTCAGAGCCGCCTTTGCCACATCCTCTATGGTCTCTATTCCCGAACCTCCTCCCGTGAGTATGATACCGGCAGGAAGGAGGCTGTTCCTCCCGATCTTCTTCAAATGAGCTTCCACGAGATCGAATATGTCAGAAAGCTTGTTTGTGATTATCTCATCCAGCTTCTTCTTTGAATACGGAGTCTCCGTTGCCTGGGTCTTTATATGCTCAGCTTCGTCTATCGGTATCCTGAAGCCCAGAGCTATGTCGTTCGTGATGTCGGTGCTGCCGATGGGGAAGACCTCGAGGGATATGGGAATATTGTTCTCAAAGACGACGAGAGATACAGTTTCGGAACCGATGTTTACCAGTATGCAACCGGCTATCTTCTGCGTCTTGTTCAAGCTCACTATGCTTGCGGCAAGAGGGGAGGCCATGACGTCTATGACCTCGATCCCTGCATCCTCAACCGATCTTATGACATCGTTTAGGTGCTGTTCAAGGCAGAGCACGAAGAGGACCTTGGTCTCAAGCTTGACCCCGTGCATCCCTGTCGGACGGCCTATTAGAAGTTGATCGTCTATTTTATATATTTGAGGAATGGAATGTATTATCTTCTTGTTCGTCAAAGCTGACGGCGAGACCTCGCTCTCAGCCACTGAAAGGACATTCTTCACATCAAGGTCGGTGATCTCAGAATCTGCTTTTGAGATGATGACCGATCCTTTTCCGATGACAGAACTGAGACCGATGCCTCCTATCGAGATATACGCTTTCTTTATCCTCATCTTCGCGGCTTTCTCTGCTTGAGATACCGCTATCTTGATGCATCTCGTCGCATCCATCGTGTTTATGATGTACCCGTGCCTCAATCCCTTTGATTCTGCAAATCCGGTCCCAATGACCCTTGAGGAACTTGTGCCATCTTCGGTTTGGAATTCTTCAGCAACAGCCACCTTTACCTGGTATGTTCCTATATCTATTCCGACTGAGATTTTTCCTGCCATATGTGGTTGCATTATATCAAAGATGTTTTAGAAAGGCGAGGGGAATAAAAAAACGGCGCCTAAGACTGGCGCCGTGTTGCGGTTCGTTTAGAACCAAGTTGCCGCGCCGATCGGCGGCCGATTCCTTTCCGTCGGAGGTATTTTGGGAGCTCATTCCCAGAACCCTCCTATGGAGCCAAGGACCTTACCGTGAAATGGTGTCGGAGCAAAGGGCGAACCCGCCCGATATCTTCTTCATCGCACCTCCCGTGGTTTTATAAAGGCAAGGGGATTGTAGCATATTTTTGCATAATAAATCAAATAAAAAAGGCGCAGGAAAGGTCCCTGCGCCGGTGAATAATTTTGGATCACTCTTGGGCCAGGATACCCTAAGTCCTGGTCGCTTGCTGTGATCCCTAGCAAGCTTGCTTGTGCCGGAGCGTTAGAGGGTGGAAGACAAACGGCCCATTGACACCTCCTAAAGATTTTGGTGATTTCTCACCACGGAGAATGATATAGGTTTTATGAATTAAGTCAAATAAAAAACCGGCATGGAGTACATTATCCCCCACGCCGGAGCACATCTTGTCCCGATGGGGACTTAGGCGGACGAAAAGCCGTACTTCATTGAGGAACCTCCTTGAAGGATATCGATTCAATGAACGGCACTGATATTCTAACACCGATATTAAAATAATCAAATCTAAACCCTGAAATATTTCCTGTATTTCTCCTCCAGTCTTTCCATCTTCTTCCCATGCTCATGTCCAAGCAGATGTACGCACCCATGAATGAAAAGAAAGGCGATGAAGTTCCTGTATCCTCTTCCAAATTCCTTCGCTTTCATTTTTGCCAACTTCTCGCAGATGAAAATCTCTCCGGAATCCTTGTTCAAAGGGAAGCTCAATATGTCGGTGGGGGAATTGACCTTTCTGTACTTCTTGTTGAGAGAATGGATTTTTCCCCCCCCGACGAAGACGAGGCTCAGATCATACTTTTTTCCAAGGATCTTTTCCTTGAAAAGAGCAAAAGGCAAGCTTGGTAGCCTGCCCCCTGTTTCATTTGTCTTTGAGAACGTATCTTTCATCAGTTCTATTTTCTCTTATTCCTCATCTGGTTGTCAGCTCTGTCCACCATCTTTCCCATCTTTATGAGCTCCTCTATCTTTGCCTTCTTTGAGATCGAGGAAAGCCTCTTGACCTTGGTCTTGTATGAAGAAAGCTTCCTTGTGGAATATCGAATAGATCTCACTCTCGGGAGTATCCCCGAGCCCTGGACCTTCTTTGTGAAGCGCCTTAGCATGCTTGCATTGCTTTCGCTTGGATTCTTTTCTATCTCTATGTTTATTGCCATATGAGGTGACAGATTAACATTTCTATTGGGAAAATGCAATCTCTTCTTAACTGGCCTTGCTCCTTATGTGTTCCGTCAATTTGTGTATAGGGACGTTCTCCTGGGTCCTCGTGGTGTTCTCTCTGACCATGACGGAGTTATCGATGAACTCCTTCTTTCCCATTATGATGACGTACGGGACTTTGGACCTCTCGACATGGGCGAATTGGCTGCCAAACTTGTCTCGGCCGAGCATATGATGGACGAAGATCTTCTCTTTCCTGAGCATATCAATGACCTCAAGGCTCTTGTGCTTGGCTTCATCGCCGAGCTGAATGTAGAAGGCGATGGGTTTCTTCAATTTCGATATCTTCTTTATTATAGCTTTCTTAGGAATGAATATCTTTATGCCTGCGCCCGGCTTGTCCTTCTTGTGTCCGACCTTCGTGGCTATGCCGTCATATCTGAAGCCGACAGCAAGAGTATCTCCGGCGTTCCCATCGCTTGCCACCTCCTTTATTTCATATATGGTTCCTGAACAGTATTTTCTGTCAGGTACAAGACAGTTATTTATCTTATACGGTATTCCGATGGTCTCTATGTATTCCAAGACCTCCTTGAAATGGGTTCTGCTTATGTCCGAAAGGCAGCTGATAGATGTTGGCACAGCTTCCTTTATCTTCTCCGGCATTTCGCATTTGGAGCAGTGGAGGACATAGAAGGCATCCTTCTTGAAGTTCTGCCTGCAATGCGCTCCGAGGGAGTTCAGATTCTTTTTGTAGTAGCTTGTCAGTTCCTTTCCGAATCTGCCCATTGATTCTTTGTCTCCGATGCTGTTTATCTCTATGACAAATTCCTTGTAGCCATTGTCCTTCAATACTGAAATAGCTGTCTTTATGAGCATAGCCTCGGCAATGCTCTTTTCCGTTCCCATGACCTCAAGATTGATCGTTGATTTCGCCCTTTCCTTTATGATATCCGTCTCATGAGTGAGCATGACCGGCTGAGGAAGGCTTGAAAGCTTCTTTTCCTCGTATTCTCTAAGGAGCGCGACTCTTTCCTCGGCGAAAGGCTGGGAGAAGACCCATGGCATGCCCGAGACATTTCTGGTCCAGCTGTCCTTCAGGGAACAGACCTTGCTCGTATCATCCTTGCATACTTGAACCGGCCTTGACGGTGTGAAGCCGAAATATATGACAGCTTCGGCAGCTTTGTTTACTGGATGGAAGCAAAAGAAATCTGACCCTTTCTTTTTGCCAGATCTTCTCTGTTTTCTTGTTTTTTTTCTGTTTTTTTTCATTGTATTAGTAGCTGTTATATTCTCCCGGGAAGACCGAAATTCCCGTGATCGGGAAGAGTCTGAAAACAGCTCTGCCTTTTATGTTCTCCCTCGGCAGTGATCCCCAAAGGCGGGAATCGGCGCTGTTGTGCCTGTTGTCTCCCATGACGAAATATTCGCCGGTTTTCAAGGTCATCTTCTTGTACAAACTTGAAAAGCCGGACGGCGTTGTATTTATATATATGTACGGCTCCTTCAAGACCATCCCTTTCGGGTTCGCATCATTGTATATCTTCACCTCATCTCCATTCACCTCGACTGTCTCGCCTGGAAGTCCGATGATTCTTTTTATATAGAAGACTGTTTTATTGACATCCTCCTTTTGGAGTATGAGGCCTGTCGGTGGTACTTTGAAAATGATGACATCGCCCCTTTGCGGCTCATGGAGTCTGTATGTCACCTCGTCTATGATGAGGTAGTTGTTGTTTTTGAAAGTACTGTCCATCGAATCGCCAGAGACGACAAATGGCTGAGCTATGTATATGCGAATGGGGAGGACTATGACGAGCGACAGGGCTATGACTATCAGTACCTCTTTTATGAAACTTTGGGGGGTGACAGGCTGATTTTGTGGCTTATTTTGGTGGGATTCCATGGTTTTTAGGTCATTATACTACAAAAATCAGGAAAATCAAATTCTTTACACTTTTTGCCTTTGACCTTATACTTATTCTATATGAACTACACGATCATGGGTTTGGGAAATCCCGGAGAGGAATATATTGGCACAAGGCACAACACCGGAAGGATGGCTGTCGAGTCTCTTGCAAAGATTGTCGGAGTGAAAGAATGGAAGGAGGACAAGAAATTGAGATCCGAGGTTGTGAAAGTAAAAGTGGGGAAGAACACTGCACTTTTGATGAAACCGAACACTTTCATGAACAAGTCCGGCGAGGCGGTAAAATCTTTGATCAAGAGCAAAAAAGCCGCAGAGACCCTTGTTGTCGTCCATGATGACATGGACATTCCTTTTGGGAGGATAAAGCTGTCGTTCAATAAGAGCTCGGGAGGGCACAAGGGAGTTGAATCCATAATGAGGGCTGTGAAGACTGAAGGATTCATACGAATGAGAATAGGTATCTCTCCTGCAAATGCAAAAGGGATCGTCAAGAAACCGCAGGGAGACAAAGCTGTGGGAGATTTCATTTTGGGAAAATACAAGCCTAGCGAACAGGATGCTTTGAAGAAGATAATGAAGAGAGCGGGCGAAGGCCTTGAGCTTTTGGTGAAAGAGGGAAGGGATATTGCTACTGGCGTAGTGAATAGCAATTAGGAAATACATTCATATTTAAAGCCCTGTTTTGCTATTGACTTTTATATTTAAATATGCTACCATTTTAGGCAGTCAGTCGATGCCCGTAGTTTTAACGGACATCTTTTAAAAAACTTCAAGGAGCTCATCATGAGCGCTGCCAAGAAGAAAATCGTCAAGCCGAAAAAGGTCGCGAACAAGACGAAGAAGGTTGCGGTTTCCAAGGCTGCCAAACAGCTGAAGGTTCCCGTGGCTCCTTTGCCGAAGAAGCCGGTGATGGCCACGTTCAAAAGCGTGATCATCAGGACACTGGTTCCCAAGAACCTGTTGCCCAAATCGCTCCTCAAGCTTCTCAAGGAAGCTTTCAAAGCGCCTTCCACCGCGAAGGGCGGCAAGATGATCATGAAATCGGAAGGAGGACTCGGCGCTGCGAAGCTTCTCGGGGACCTGTCTTCGTGCAAGTACGCGGTGACCGATGTCACGGTGGTCAAGCACTTCTCCGATCCGAACAAGGTGGTCGTCTATCTTTATCTCGATCTCGGGACGAAGCCGAACAAGAAATTGGACGACCTCGGCGGGATCGTCATGAAGGACCTCTTCGCGAGGAAACTCTGGCGAGCCGAAGCATACTCCAACCCGTTCTTCAAGAACGGCAAGGAGACGAGCGACTGCGCCCTTTCCATCAATATGATCGTGGATACGCTGTTCAACAGCGGCAAAACGATCATGATGCAAAAGGGGGGCAGGACGGTTCCGATCTCACTTTCCACGCCGTGGAAGTGCATGAGATTTGGCAACGGCAGGATCGTCTTGGTCTAGGTATCTTACGGGCGCGAGGGGAACAGTTCCTCTCGCGCCTTTTTTATTGCTCTTGACTTTTTATCATATTATGTTAATCTATCAGACAGTTGCAGTACATCAAAACTCAGGGGGCAGTCATGGCCATTCGAAACGAAACAGTGCTCGTGCCGTTCAGCCACATCAAGAGGGGTTTCTTCGTGAAGCTTTTCCTCAAGGACCAGAGCCTCATCCCGATTGGGACGAGGTACGAGAGCTTCGGGCAGGAAGCCGCGAAGCCTAAGAAGAGGGTCGGGAAGAATCTGATCCCGAAGGGTCTTCGGTTCTTCTACGCCGATTTCAATCGGCTCTGGGGATCGGGGTTCGATCCGGTCGACATCTGGTGCGACGTCAAGCAGAACCGGACGAAGAAGGAGTACGTGCTGACCATAAGGTTCGGCGCCGATGCCTCGAATGTCGAACGGTTTGCGTATGCCATGAAGATCGCTTCTCAGAGCGATTTCATACGGCTCACCGCTTCAAGCATCTGGCGCGACGCCAAGTGCTGGGTGAACCCGGATGAGAGCATATGCGTAACGCTCTCTAATCAAGAGAAGGCCGACCGCAACCAGACCATCGGCTTGAACCCCTTCGGGTTGACGATGACTAACTGGGAGCGGCAGCATCTGCCGGTGGCCGTCTGACGGTCGTCTTGGGCGCGAGGGGAACAGTTCCTCTCGCGCCTTTTTTATATCAAAACACAGGACTTTTCGTCCTGTGTTTTTTATATCTATTTCACAAAGCTCAATCCCATCTTCTGGGTCTTAGGCTCAAAGAGATTTATCTTGAAAGTATAGTTCTTTCCCAAGCTTATGGTCTCCTTCATCTTGATCTCGGAACCGAAGTCTGAGATGTGCACCAGTCCCGACACTCCTTCCTCAATGGAGGCGAGGGCTCCGTACTTGTTGAATTTGATGATGACAGCTTCCACAGTGTCTCCCTTCTTGTATTTCTTCTCTGCTTCAACCCAAGGATTGGTTTTTAAAGCTTTGATTGACAGGGAAACCTTTCCGTCTTTGACGTCAATGACTTTCACGTTTACCTTGTCTCCGATCTTGAACATGGCTCTTGGGTCCTCAACTAGCGCCCAGTCAATTTCTGAGATATGGACAAGTCCCTCAAGTCCGTCCTCAAGTTTTACGAATATGCCGAAGTCCACGGCGCCTGTGACCTCTCCTTCAAATACGTCCCCGATCTTGTACTTATCAACCAATTTCTGCTTTTCCTTTTTCTCGAGATTCTTCTCTGAGAATATCAATTTTCCTTCCTTCGGAGCGGCTGTGATTATTGCAACAGAAATCTTCTGTCCGACGAGCTTTTTCAATTCCTCAAGTATCTTGTCCTTGTCTCCATCCTCTATCTTAGGGTAGTGCTCTGATTTCAATTGTGATGCAGGCAAGAATCCTATGATGCCCTGCCATGAGATGATGAGTCCTCCTTTGTTGGCTTCCTGCACTGGAAGCTCGAATATGGTCTTGTTCTTTATGGCCTGCTCCGCTTCATCCCAAATCAGCGCCTGTCTTGCTTCCTTCAAAGACAGTTCTATGTATCCTTCCTTGTTCAGGTAGTCCACTATCTTTGCCGATACTGTGTCTCCGATGTTCAATTTCTTTATGACATCCCTTGCTGTGATGAACTCCTTTCCGTATATGAGGCCTGTGCCGAAAGGCTCCAAGTTCACGTACACTCTCGTCTTCTCTATGCCAATGACAGCGCCTTCAACAACCTCTCCGACTGCCGGAGGATTTTTTGTTTCATTGAAATACTTGGCCATCAAGCTGTTGTTCTTGATCTTGGCCTTTTCTTCCGCTATTGGGTCTATCTTCACTATTTTTGCTATTTTTTCCTTTGCCATGTAATTAAAAATGCGCTTAGGGGCGCAATGTGTTTGTTCGCTAAAAAGTTTCAAGTGCCTCTCGGGGCCAAATGAGGTTAGCTTTTTACGCAACCCTGATAACAGGTACATACTACTATATTATAGGGAAATTGCAAATATGAAAAAGCCCGCAAGACCTGAGGGGTCTTGCGGGCTGAAAATTGTCTCTTTTTTCCCTTCCAATTCTGCCTGAATTTTGGTATAATTGAGCTACATATGATCATAACCAACCTAGGGGTGGAATTTTTCAAAGTCCAGTTCGGCGATACAACCATCGCCCTTAACCCCATTTCCAAGGAATCAAAGCATAAGCCGACCAGGTTCTTTGCGGACATAGCTCTTGTCAGTTTGAACCATCCCGATATGAACGGAGTGGAGAATCTCTCGTACAACGGAAAAGACCCTTTTGTCATCTCCGGCCCGGGGGAATATGAGGTGAGGGATGTGTTCATAAAAGGATATGCGTCAAAATCTAGCTACGGAGGGAAGGAAAGGATAAATACCATATACTCCGTCACTCTTGAGAACATGAACATATGCTTTCTGGGAGCGCTTTCGGACATAAATCTCTCAAAAGAGGTGAAGGAGGAATTGGGAGATGTAGACATACTGTTCCTTCCTGTCGGAGGCGACGGCGTGCTTGATGCCGCAAAGGCGGAGAAGCTTTCGGTCGAGATAGAGCCGAAGGTCATCATTCCCATGCACTACGGCGATGTTGGCGGAAAGGATGCACTGAAGAAATATCTGAAAGAGGCGGGAGAGGAGAGTGTGAAGCCCATAGAGAAGCTTGTCATAAAGAAGAAGGAGCTTGAAGGGAAGGAAGGCGAGACGATAGTCCTAGAAGTTGCATAAGAAAATGATCAATAAGATAAAAAATTGGCCTGATGAGAAGAAGAGGATATTTGCGGCAGTCACCGCTGTCGTAGTGACAGCTATAATAGTAGTCTTCTGGTTCGGTTTCGGGAGGTCTTGGAACAGTACGGAGGCGACGGAAGACAATGCGGTATATGAGAGCGGACCCATGGACCTCATCAAACAGACATTTCAAAGCGTTGCCGACGAGTTTGCGGATCTGAAAGACAGGATAGGCGGGGTGGTGAATGCGACGAGCACGGAAGGAATATAAAAATAAAATGAAGAACAAAGAACAAGAAAAAGAAGTGAAGATCGAGGCCAAGGCTCTCGTGAACAGAAGCATAACAACGGAGATGAAGGAATCTTTCATCGACTATGCCATGTCCGTCATCACCGACCGCGCCCTTCCCGATATTCGCGACGGCCTGAAACCTGTCCACAGAAGGATCCTTTTTGCCATGGGCCAGATGAATCTCACTGCCGGAGCAAAGACCAGAAAATCCGCCGGAGTGGTTGGAGAAGTGATGGGAAACTATCATCCGCACGGCGATGTTTCCATATATGATGCGATGGTCAAGATGTCACAGGACTTTGCAACCAGATATCCGCTTGTCATCGGACAAGGAAACTTCGGCAACATAGACGGGGACGGCGCAGCGGCTATGAGATACACGGAGGCAAAAATGTCCAAGATCTCAAGCGAGATGCTCAAAGACCTTGAAAAGGAGACCGTCGAATGGAGGCCGAACTATGACAACACAAAGAAAGAGCCGTCTGTCCTTCCAAGCGCTGTACCGAATCTTCTTTTGAACGGGACTCTTGGCATTGCCGTAGGCATGGCCACAAGCATTCCCCCGCACAATTTGAACGAGGTAGTGGATGCGACGCTCCATTTAATGGATAACGAGGATGCAAATACTGAAGACCTATTGCAGTTCATAAAAGGTCCGGATTTTCCGACTGGCGGGATGATATACAATCAGACGGACATCAACCACGCATATGCGACCGGTAGAGGAGGTGTAGTTACGAGAGGCCATGCCGAGATAGTGGAGGACAAGAAAGGCGCCTTCCAGATAGTCATCACTTCGATCCCGTACAGGGTGAACAAAGCCGAGCTCATAGTCTCCATCGCCGACCTTGTCCGCGAGAAGAAAATTGACGGCATAAAAGGCCTTCGAGACGAATCGGCAAAGGACATACGTATAACGATCGACCTGAAGAACGGCGCACAGCCTCAGAGCGTCCTCAACTATTTATACAAGCACACACAACTTGAGGAGACTTTCCATTTCAATCTTTTGGCCCTTGTTGACGGCGTGCCAAAGACACTTTCCTTGAAGACATTTCTTGATGAGTTCATAAAGCACAGGAAGATCGTCGTAAAGAGAAGGACAGAGTTCGATCTGAAGAAGGCGGAGTTCAGGGAGCATATCCTCCTTGGTTTGAAAAAAGCGCTTGACCATATAGATGAGATAATAAAGACGATAAAGAAGTCAAAGGATGTTGATGATGCAAGATCGCAATTGATGAAGATATTCAAGTTCTCCGAAGTTCAGGCCAATGCCATCCTTGAGATGAGGCTTCAGAAGCTTGCTGGACTTGAGAGGAAGAAGGTTGAGGACGAGCTTGCCGCGGTCCAAGCCCTCATAAAGGACCTTAAAGACATCTTGTCAAAACCGAAGAGGATCTTGCAGATAATCAAAGACGAGCTTGTTGAGATAAAGGCGAAATACGGAGATGACAGGAGGACAAAGGTCATAAAAGGCGGAGTGAAGACTCTTTCTGATGAGGACCTCATTGCAGACGAACCATCGATGCTTGTTCTCACTGCCGGAGGATATGTAAAGAGGACGAACCCTGACGAATACAGGAAGCAGAAGAGAGGAGGGGTCGGAGTGGTAGACCTTGATACCAAGGATGAGGATTTCATAACCCATTTCCTGACAGCCACCACTCACAACGACATCCTCTTCTTCACGGATAAAGGGAAAGCATATCAATTGAAGATGTACGAGCTTCCGGAAGGAAAGAGAGCTACGAAAGGAAAGTCCATCGTGAACTATCTGGCACTTTCTGGCGAGGAGAAGATCACTTCCATACTTGCAATGCCAAAGGAACTAAAGAATTTGAAGCTTTCCCTTATTCTTGTAACAAAGAACGGCACTGCAAAGAGGGTGGATGCTGATGCTTTCAAGGATGTCAGAAGGAACGGCCTTATCGCCATTTCTCTTGACTCGGGAGACGAGCTCAAGGCGGCTCTCTTCATGACCGACAGCGATGAGATAATACTTGCCACGTCGGAAGGACAATCCATAAGATTCAAGGCGAAGGATGTGAGGGTTATGGGAAGGAATGCCTCGGGTGTGCGCGGAATGAAGCTTGATAAGGGAGACTTTGTCATCGGAGCCGATGTTGTGACGAAAGAAATGAAGAAGCCTGAGCTTCTTGTCGTCAGTTCGCACGGATACGGAAAGAAGACCCCGCTTGATGAATATAAAGTGCAAGGAAGAGGGGGATCGGGGATCATCACCATGAAAGTCACGGACAAGACCGGGAAGATAATCGCTTCAAAGATTGTGACTGAAAACCAGGAGGAGATCGCGACCATATCAAAGAAGAGCCAGGTCATAAGAACAGGCATAAAAGAGATACCGAGCCTTGGAAGGCAGACGCAGGGCGTGAGAATAATGAAACTCTATGAAGGTGATTCCATTGCGTCTGTCACGTGCATATAGCATTTGACTAAACAACCTTCATTATGCATACTTCATGTCAGACGGTCTAAAAACCCAAAGTTCCTTGAAAGGGGAAAGTCATGAAGACCTATTCTTGGAGGTACTGCTTTTGGCTGTTTTTCGTCTTGGGGATCATCGTGTATGTTGTGAATTCCTTTTTGGTGCCTTTTCCCAGTCCTTTGGGAACTCTCGGTTGGTTTCCGAGGAGGGTGGAGAATCTACTGTTCTTACCTTATGCAGTTCTCGTCGCGTGGTTCTTCTTTGCGAACCAGCATAGGTTTGCGGAAAAAGATTACCTTACGATCATTTGCGGCATGCTGACTGTTCCACTTATACTTTGTTGGGGCAAGGAGTCAGGTTTTCTCACAGGCTTTTCCCTGGCCCTTTTGGCCGTTCTTTATATCGGGCCGGTCATTCTTGTCTTCCGCGCATTATCCCATCTCAGGATATTTTTGAGGAGGCATCGGACGGTTCGTGGATGAATCGTTTTCTTCAGCCCGGCGCTTTTGCGTCGGGCTTTTCTTTTGCTTTTATTGGGGTTATAATATACCCACAAAATCATGTTCTCAGACCCGGAAAAAAACATAGAGCAGTTCAGCTTGGGCAAAGGAAATGTCGTAGCCGACTTCGGTGCCGGTTCCGGTTTCTATTCTTTTGCTGCAGCTGAGGCAGTCGGAGAGACAGGGAAGGTATATGCCATAGATGTGCAGAAGGACCTGCTCCAAAAATTGAAGAACGAGGCCAGAAATGTCAGGCACTTGATGAACATCGAGGTGGTATGGGCGGACCTAGAGCATTTGGGCGGCACGAAGCTCCGAGAAAGTTCCATGGATGCCGTCGTGGCTGCCAATCTGTTCTTTCAGATAGAGAACAAGGACAATGCCTGCATGGAGATAAGGAGGATATTGAAGAAGAACGGCAGGGTGCTTTTTGTGGATTGGCTCGGGTCTTTCGGAGGCATGGGCCCTCATCAGTCAAACGTCTTTCCAAGGGAGGCGGCCGAGAAGCTTTTTGAGAAGCACGGCTTTGCTCTCGAGAAGGAAACATTCTCGGGAGGACAGCATTATGGCCTGATATTTAGGAAAGTTTAATATAAAAACACCATGGGACAAGAGAACAAAAAATTCAAATTGATTCTGACCGGAGTATTCGCTTTTTTCATACTTCTCGGGCTCGTGGCGTTCTCCTCGTTCAAAGCGACGAGTGATGCGAACAACAATGTGGAGATTTCCATCTGGGGGACCATGGACAAGATAGTCTTTGATTCCTTCATCTCGCAATATGAGCAGAGCAAGAATCTGGAGCTCAAGGTCAAATATACGAAAAAAGACATCAGCGTCATAGATGGGGACCTTGTCGAGGCCATAGCCACTGGAAAGGCACCCGATGTCATACTCATACCGCAGGAGCTCATAAAGAGATATTTGGACAAGGTGTATTTCATCAGCTCCATCACTGAGAGGATGTTCAAAGATACATACATAGGAGAGTCGGAGATGTACATACAGCCCGGAGGGATCTTCGCCGTTCCTTTCTTCGTCGATCCTCTCGTCATGTATTGGAACAGGGACACCTTCGCATCGGCCGGCATAGCCAATCCTCCGGCCAAATGGTCCGAGTTTCCGATAATTGCAAGCAAGATCTCGGAGAGCGACAACAACAATGCGAACATCTTGAAGAGCGCCGCATCACTCGGGGAATACAGGAATGTGAGCAATGCAAAGGCGCTTCTCAGCACTTTGATCATGCAAGCGGGAAGCCCCATAGTTTCAATGGACGATAACGGTTCCTTGAGGTCGTTCCTTTACTCCAGATCCGAAGGCGACATCCTGATACCTGCAGTCTCGGCTCTGGACTTCTACACAGACTACTCCAATCCGAAGAAATCAGTATATTCCTGGAACAGGGCATTGCCTATGTCAAAGCAGTTCTTCTTGAGCGGAGATCTTGCCATATATTTCGGCTTTGCTTCGGAGGCCAATGACTTGAAGGAGAAGAACCCGAATCTCAATTTTGATGTGGCCATGATGCCACAGGTGGTTGATGCCAAGACAAAGGTGACATACGGCGAGCTGTACGGCTTTGCCATATTGAAGAGCTCCCCGAACTCTGTTCCTGCGTTCAATCTCATCTCCACCATCACAAGCGCGGATGCCATACCTGAGCTCTTGAAATACATGTTCGCGGCTCCTGCAAGGAGAGATCTCATAGCGGCAGGATCAAAGGATGCGGGACAAACGGTGTTCAACAACTCGGCTTTGATAGCAAGGGGATGGATAGACCCGGACAGCAAGAAGACCGATCTTGTCCTGCAGAACATGGTGGAGGATGTCACCACAGGCAGGCTTACCTCAAATGATTCCGTCCAGAAGGCGAGCACGGAATTTGATAATTTGCTACAATAATAGATATGAAGAAGAACCAATACAAAATACTTTCGGTATCGGTATCAATCGCCCTGTTGCTTCCCATTGTCGCTTTTGCCGCAGGACTCGTGCCTTGCGGAGGATTTGGAGAGCCTGTTTGTGATTTCAAACAGCTTGCCATCATGATAAACAACTTCGTCAATTGGTTTCTAGGCATTTCTGTCAGCATTGCTGCTATAACTTTTGCAGTAGCTGGAGGGAAGATGCTCTTGAACCCGGAGAACGAATCGAACAGGACCGATGCCAAGGAGATGTTCAAGAAGACTGCCATGGGCCTCGTCATAATACTTGTCGCATGGCTCGTTGTTCATACGGTTATTGTGGCTCTCGTAAATCGGAATGTCGGAGCATTGAGGTTCTTCAAATAATTTATAAATAATTAACCAATAATCATGAAAAACATCTTGATAAGAATGATTGTCCCAATATCAGCGTTTTTGATCGCCATGACGCCGTCCACATCTTCCGCTCAGATTCAAAATCCCTTGAAGGGAGTGGGGAACATAACGGGGCTTGTCTCAAGCATGATGGTCTATGTCACGAGGATAGGGGGGGTCATAGCGATATTCGCTTTCATATATTCAGGATTCCTTTTCGTCAAAGCCCAGGGAAATCCCGAGGGTCTTAAGACGGCAAAGACTGTGTTCAAGAATACTGTCATCGGAGTAGCCATCCTTCTCGGAGCTCAGCTCATAGCAAGCATAGTGGTCGGAACCATAAAGTCGGTGGGAAAATAATATGAAAAACAAGATACCAGTTCTAATATCGTCATTTGTCGCCTTCATGACCATGGGAAGCTATGCACTAGCTCAGACGGTCACGGATGGCCTGTCATGCGACCCAAGGGCGGTCCATAATATCAAGGACCTGATCATGAACTTGGTCATAGGGTGCGTACTTGCCCGCCTGGTCTATTTGATTATGGCTATTGCTGTTGTGGCATTTATGTTTGGTGTATTTAGATTTATGAGAGCGGAAGGCGATGGCAGGCAGCAGGGGAAGGAACTCATGTTTTGGGGCATTATAGGCCTATTCGTCATGGTATCCCTTTGGGGGCTTGTGGCCATACTCCAAGGGACTTTCGGAACAGCCGGAGTGACGGATATAACCCCTAGGAATGTCACCATTCCGAAGCTGTAGACAAGCCTCTTGCATATTTGCTGGGCAGGTTTATAATATACGTGTTAATAGTCGCTATAATTTATCAATATAATAAAGTCAATTATGAAAAGAATATTATCAACAGCATTTGTCAGCGCATTCCCTCTCATGGCCTTGGCCCAAGGATATGCTCCGAATCAGGGTATCATGGGACTCTTCACTTTTGCCGGGGTCATATTGAACAGAGCAGTGCCTTTGCTCATCTCCCTTGCAGTCGTGTTCTTCATCTATGAGGTCTTCAGATATACCATCACTTCGGATGAGGAGAAGAAGAAGGCGGCAAAGGACCAGATAGTCTGGGGTATCGTCGGTATCTTCATCATGGTATCCATCTGGGGTCTCGTAGCCATACTTCAGGCAACCTTTGGAACATCAGGCGTCACAGGGAACATCGGAAACCAGCTTCCACAAATTTAATCCATGTTTGATCGCTATCTCCAAAATATAATAGGTTACATAGTTAACCCTATTATCTATCTTCTAGCCTCTTTGGCTGTGGTGTATTTTCTGTGGGGAGTCGCGGTGTTCGTAAGGAATGCAGACAATCCGGAAGAGAGGACCAAAGGCTTCGATCATATGAAATGGGGCATAGTTGGCATCTTCATCATGGTATCGGCAAAGGCGATCATAAACATAATACTTGCCACGATGGGCCTATAAAGAGATCAAAACGAAGATCCCTCCATACGGAGGGGTTTTTTGTTTGCTTTATTTTCCATTTAATTGTATAATATTTCGGCCTTTGTATTGGATGGCTGCTCCGGCTCTGCCGGGGAGGAAAGTCCGAACATTCATCCGCTTTAGTGCGGAAAGGGTAGCGGGTAACGCCCGTACACAGCAATGTGATAGGTGCGAACAGTGACGCCGATGCCGAAAGGCTAGGGTTCCTTCGGGAATAATCTCGCTGAGAGGCGAGGGTGCAACGGCAAAATCCTTACTTGAATGCAAGGCCGTGCCCGCCTTGTGCGGGAGCGCCGCTCGAGCCAAGCAGTAATGTTTGACCCAGATAGATGGCTATCTTGTCGCAGCAATGCGACAACAGAATTCGGCTTACAGGTATAAAGGTCATGGATTGGGCGCGCTTAACAGCGCGCCCAATTCTCTTTTATTAATTTTTCCTGTATACTGGGACGGTGAAAAAATTCTTCAATATCATAAACAGGGAGGTCAGTGGTTTGCACCAAGCGGCGTATCTCTTGGCTTTTTTCGCCATATCATCCCAGCTTCTGGCTCTCATACGAGACAGACTGCTTGCATCGCACTTTGGCGCTGGACATCTTCTAGATCTCTACTACGCCGCTTTCAGGATACCGGATTTTATTTTCATAACTGTCGGATCAATGGTATCGGTTTCTGTTCTAATCCCGTTTCTCGTCGAGAAGATGAAGGATGGCCCTGAGGAAGGGAAGAAGTTCATCGGCAACATATTCACATTTTTCTTCTCTCTTATCATCGTCACGAGCGCTATCGTCTTTTTCTTCATACCTTGGATCAATAAATTGTTGTTCACCGGCTTTAGTGATGCCGACCTCGTTACAGTCAATACTTTGACAAGAGTCCTCTTGTTATCACCGATATTTTTAGGCATTTCGAACATCTTCGGCACTTTGACCCAGACTTACAAGCGATTCCTCATATATTCATTGAGCCCTCTTTTGTATAATATAGGCATTAT
>JBAYMB010000007.1:0-17773 GCA_041663745.1 Minisyncoccota bacterium | reverse complement strand
TTCCTTTATATGCGTAGCTATCTCCTCATATGGGTCGTCTTTCTTTGAGGCCTTTGCGTAGAATGAGGCGGCATCAAGAGGAATGATGCTCGATATCTTCTTGTAGTAATCTTCCGCATTTCCGGACATGTTCTTCACATTCAAAGCCAAGATGTATCCGCTCTTCAAGCTTGCGGCAGAGACAAGAGACCCGTCCTTGCTTTGAAAGAATATGTTTCCCCTGTCGAATGTATCTGTGGAAGCGCTTATGTACTGCCTGTCCGCCTTATCGCTGTAATTCTCGCCATTCACTATCTGGAGAAAATACAGGCGAATGACCATTATGAGGGCAATGAGAACAAAAAGGCTGAAGATGATCCTTATCCTTTTTTTAAATAGGTCCTTTGGCATTCAAAACTACTGATTATTGCTCACTAGAGACATAGACAAGTTTGTGGAAGCAGGAGTGACCATGGCGAAGTTGTCCCTCTTTATCGCAATGAATCCCTTGGACGTCGCAAGATCCATGGTGATGCTGTTCTTCAAATTCAAATATTTTGATTCCATCGTATTCACCTCTGAATTCAAGGTTGTTATGCTCTTTTCCATCTTCTGCCTGTGAACGGCGTTCATTATGGTGCTGTTGACCAAAAATCCGTAGTAGAGGATGAGAGACGCAAACATGCCGAAGAGGATCCAGAATATCATTCTTTCCCTGTGCTCCACTCTGCATTCAACTCTGGCTATTTGGCTTTTTATGACTCTTTTCATATTATTTTCTCTATTACCCTCAACTTTGCGCTTCGCGACCTTGGATTCTCATGTATCTCCTCTTCTTTAGGCGTTATCGGTTTTTTGTTTATAAGCCTCCCTTCCTTCATCTTGGCCTTGTCCCTGAAGAAGTTCTTGACTTCCCTGTCCTCTACCGAATGGAACGATATTATGGCCATCCTTCCTCCTTTATTTAAAAGTCTCCATCCTTTCTCCATCCCTTCCTTCAAAGCTGTTATCTCGTCATTTACCGCTATTCGGAGCGCCTGGAACGTCTTTGTTGCGAAATGCGTTCTTCCCTTCTGATATCCTAACGGGACTGCTCCCTGTATGATCTCCAGAAGATCATTCGTCGTCTTTATCTCCTTCTTCTTCCTCGCTTGTATGATCGCTTTTGCAATCCTCCTTGAATATCTTTCATCGGAGTATCCGTACAAAATGTCTGCGATCGTCTCTTCCTTCCAATTGTTCAAAATTATCTCTGCCGTGACTTTTGGATTCTCCTCATTTGCAAATGTCATCAAAAGCGGTTCGTTGTTCCTGAAAGAAAATCCTCTTCCCGAAACATCAAGCTGATCTGATGAAAGTCCGAGATCAAGAAGTATCGCATCAACTTTCTTTATTTTTAGACCTACAAGTACCTTGTCCATGTTCCTGTAATCGGAAAGGATGAGATCATGCTTGCAAGATATTTTAGAAAGTTTCTCTTCCGCTCTCTTTATGGCGTCTATATCTCTGTCGACAGCAATGACTCTGACCTTGTCTTTCAAGTCGGAGCAGACTTTCAAAACATGTCCCGCTCCTCCCAAAGTTCCGTCAAAATAAATGCTTCCGGGCTTGAGATCCAAATTTTCTATCGCTTCATGTAAAAGAACTGTCTTATGTACCGTCATGTGTTTTTTTATAGGGCCCCTGCCTGTCCGAGCTTCTCAGCCAATTGATCTGCCCTCTTCTCTACTGCCACTTTGTATTCCCTCCAGCTTTCTTCGTTCCAGATTTCAACCCTGTCCTGGACTCCGACCACCGCTACTTTATTTTTCAGCGTTGCTCTCGTGACAAGGAACTCAGGCAAAAGAATTCTTCCGATGGTATCTACTTCAACCTCTGTCGCGCTTCCGAACATATATCTATTGAAGCTTCTGTTGTCCGCTTGGAGCATTGAGAATCCTGAGAGCTTCTCGGATATCCTCTTCCATTGTTCTTTTGTGAAGAGCCACAAGCAGTTATCAAGTCCGGCGGTGACGATGATCGTCTTCCCTATCTCCTTCCTGAACTTCACGGGGAGCGAGACCCTCTTTTTTTCGTCCAATGTGTGAATGTATTCTCCTATGAGCATGTTAGTTGTTTTTGGTGAAAAAAGTCTTATCCCACTTCTTCCCACGTGATGTATATTTTATAGCACTTCATCCCACAATGCAACAGTATTGCCCAGAATATGTGTTTATTGGGCAATAGTTATCAACTAAAAAGCCATTTACAGAAAATGGCTTAAAATATGATTAAATATTGGAAAATCGCCTGAATTGCGATTTGTTGCTTTTCAGGCGATTTTAGTTATCAACAGGTTGTGAACCAGAGAATCATTTAAATTACCCCTTCGGCCTCATAAAAGGGAATATTTGACACTCTCTCACCGGCTTGTCCATGAGAAAACTGAAAAGTCTTTCGGACAATCCGAAGCCAAATGTAGGCGGCATTCCATATTCAAGCGCCTCAACGAATTCTCCGTCCATCATCTGCGCTTCCTCATCCCCTTCTTTGCGAAGTTTTGCCTGATCATTGAATCTCTCCATCTGATCAAGAGGATCGTTCAGTTCGCTGAAACCCTTGCCCATTTCAGAACCAGCAAGTATGACTTGAAATCTCTCAACAAGCTCTTTGTTGGAATCCATTCTCTTTGCAAGCGGTTCCATGCTGACAGGAACATTAATGAGAAAGCCCGGACCGCCAATCTGTCTCCTGCAATATTTCCAAAGAGTATCAATAGCTCTATTGAGATTGAATCCTTTCCTGTCATATTCAACTTTGAGGTCCTGCAATTTCTTCTCAACTTCTTTGATATTTGTTTTTAGGATATCAATCCCTGTCATTTTCTTTACGGTCTCAACAAAATCATATGTTTTCCATTTTCCTCCAAGATCAATATCAAAACCCCTGACTTTGAATTTCAAAGTGCCAAATGTCTCCTCTGCTATATATTTGTACATCTCCTCTACGAATTTCATCCCCTTGTTGTAGTCGGAGTAGGATTCATAGAATTCAACGAGATTGTAGTCCTGCAAATGCTCGGCATCTGCTCCCTCGTTCCTGAAGACTCTGCCTATCTCATATACTTTTGGGAAACCAGCAACCATGAGCCTCTTCAACCAAAGTTCAAGCGATATTCTCAAATACACTTCTATATCATATGCATTGTAGTGAGTCGTGAAAGGCCTGGCTTCCGCTCCGCCTGCAGTATTCTCAAGCACAGGAGTATCAACTTCCAAAAATCCTTTCTTATCAAGAAAGCTTCTGATTGATCGAAAGAACTTCGATCTCTTCTCCACCATATCCCTCACATCATCATTGAAAATGATATCAAGATATCTCTTCCTGAACTTCTCGTCCTCATCAGCAAGACCATGCCATTTCTCCGGAAGCGGCCTCAAACTCTTTGCGAGCATCTTCCAACCTTCAACCTGTAAGGTCTTCTCTCCCCTCTTTGTTATGAAAAGCTTTCCGTTAATCTCCACAAAATCCCCTATATCCACAGTGCTTTGGAATAGATCAAATGCCTTCTCATCCATCTCATCCTTCTTCAAAAGTCCCTGGAAGCTTCCAGTGCCGTCATTTATATTGAAGAATATCAGGCCTCCCTGTCCTCGTATGGAAAGTATCCTTCCGGCCAAATGCATGCCGTCTTTCTTTGACAGCTTGTCAAAATCCGAAATCACATCTTTCAAAGAATGGTCCTTCCTTGAAACAGCCGGGTATGGGTTCATACCGGCCTTTTCCAAAAGCTTCATTTTCTGTATCCTTGTATTTCGCAGTTCTTCAAAAGACATATGTCTATTTTATATCAACAACCTTGTATTCCATCTTCCCTGACGGAGAATTGAACGAGAATGACTCGCCCTTCTTCTTCCCTAGCACTGCCGCTCCTATCGGAGACTGATTTGAGATCTTCCCGGAGGCCATGTCTGATTCCGCAGATCCCACTATCATGAAGGTTCTTTTCTTTCCGTCATTCTTCTCCACGGTTATGGTGCTCCCTATCATCGCATGATCATGATGCTTGTCCTCCACCACTGTGGAGTTCTTGAGTATCCCTTCAAGTCTCGCTATCTTCTCCTCTATATCAGCCTGTTGAGCTCTTGCTTCATGGTATTCCGCATTCTCTGAAAGATCCCCGAGACCTCGGGCATAGTCGAGAGCTTCGGCAACTTCCTTCCTTTTCTTGCTTTTCAGCTCCTTCAGCTCGGTGACCAGATCCTCGTATTTCTGCTTTGTAAGATACTCTCTTTTTTCTTCAGTCATGCATTTGTAGTTAAAATTAGTAAGCTGGCGGTATTTTAGCAATTTTTTTGGCCAAAGTCAAAGTTCGAACGACTATTTCAAATACTCCGGTTTGTTCACATTCATCCAATCAAAGACTTGTCTCATGATATATACGCCTCCAGTGGTGTTCGTGACAGGACCCTTCTCCATTATGACAGCAAAAGCATATTTGGGGTCATCATACGGGAAGAAACCAGTTACCCAAGAATTGACGAATTGCTTCTGTGAACCAAGTTCTGCAGTACCGGTCTTGGCTGCAATTTTGACATATGGAACGTATAGTCCGGTGGCGACGCCTTCTGTGACGCCGAGCCTCATACCATCTCTCACCACCTTCATGTTCTCTTCATTGAAATTCAAGTCCGTGTATTTGGTCGGATTTCCTCCGAACAATATGGAAGGTTCCATCAATTTCCCGCCGTTTGCAATGCTTGCGACTGCCCTTACAGCCTGTATGGGAGTGACCTGAAAGCCGTATTGCCCTATGGAAGTGTGATACGTATCCCCAATCCTCCAATCCTCCCCGTTGAAATTCTCCTTTTTCCATTCCGGCGTGGGAATGGACCCCTTGCTTCCCTCAAAGAAGCCTTCCGGCATATAGTTGCCGAAACCGAACATGGTCATGTATTTGTCTATGAGCTTTATTCCCAATCCCTTTTGATTCTGGTATCCTCCGCCGACCTCGTAGAAATAAACGTCTGAAGAGACAGCAAGAGCATGCCTCATATCCACATATCCGTGAGCCTTCCAATCTTTGAAGACTGTAGGATGCTCGGGATCATATGGATTCGGTATTGAAATGGATCCCGTGCTCAATATCTTGGTCGCTGGGTCTATTATATTCTCAGACAAGGCAGCGATGGACATGTACGGCTTTACTATGGAACCGGGCGCATATAGTCCGTCTATCACACGATCCAAAAACGGATTGTTCTTATTCGTGAGCATCTTATTTATAGCCGCAGCATCCTTTCCATCGGTCAGGATCTGGGAATCATATTCAGGATAGCTTGTCATGGCTATGACCTCCCCTGTATTCACATCCATTATCACTCCCGCGCCTCCCGTGAAGCCGACTCTACTTGCAAGTCCTGATATGGTCTCATATAGATAGTGCTCAAGATCGGAATCGATCGAGAGCTTTATGTCTTTCCCATCCACGGGATTCCTGACGACGCTTTCGGACTGAAGATCCCCTTTGGCATCTATCTCAACTATCCGAAGACCGTTCTCTCCGCCGATGATACCGTCATAGAACTGCTCCACGCCGTTCTTTCCCACAAAGTCCTCGTTATAATAGAAGCCGTACTTGTCTTTTGACGGATATTTAATATATCCGATTACAGTCGCAAGACCGGTCTCATTCAAATACTTCCTCAAAGAGAATTCCGGGGAATCCGCGCTGGCCACGTTCCATGCAAGCTTCTTGTCGTTCCTGTCGTATATAAGGCCTCTGTTCGCAAAGACCAAAGTGTTCTTCAACCTGTTATTCTCGCTCCTTGCAAGATATTTGTCCCCATCGCGTATTTGTAGCATCCAAGACCTTGAGAAGAAGATGCCGAGAATGACCAGGCACCCGAAGCCGAAAAAAATGAAAGTTCTTGATGATATGGACTTCTCTATGCGACCTTCGAACTGGTCCGTGTTGAACTTGGGAAGGTTCTCGGAGTCCAGAAATATCTCATCGGGCTCTATGTCCTTGGTCCTGCTTTTCAAGCTTTTTCTTTTGAAAGCGTTCTTTATCTTGTTCAGCATGGCATTTATTCAGAGTAGAATCTTAACATCTTCTTCACCTTGAATGAAAGCAGGAAGATGAGGGACAAGGAAACAGTGAGCACATATGGGAAATATGACCTCAAAGCCCCTCCTCCGTATATCATGTCTATGCAAAAGCCCCAGAATATTGATTCAAGGAAATTTTTGAACACAAATATGAAAAGTATGACGATGCAAGCGCTTAAATACGGAGGTAATAGGATGACGGAGATCAGGATCAGGATGTTAGAGAATATCCTTGCCATATATCACTCTATGTTAGCTTTCGAAACGACCTCGACCCATTTGAGCTCCGAGACATTGACCGGACTCTTGAACAATACCGTCTCAAAAGAATCTGTTTCCTTGAAATTGATCTTCTCTACAGTGCCAAAAACATTCGAAGAAATGGACGGTATCACAACACTGTCTCCTTCTATTATTTCTGAACCCCTCGGCATCTCAACTGTAAAGTTCCCGCCGCCCACACCAATTGCCTCCTTCAGCACATTGCTTTTCCCTATGAGCACATTGACCTTCTCTCCGCTTGAAGAATACAATATGACCTTTGAAGTGTCTGCCGACACCCCTCCTATATACCCTATATATGTATCGCCAAAGGCCACGACCTTGTCGCCGACCGATATCCCGGAAGCAGAGCCTAGATCGATGATCAAGGTATCATACGGGGACAGGAACGGCTTTACGAGCACAGCCGAAAGTATTTGCTTCGTATTCGATCTTTTGCGAGACAGTATTTCCTTCATATCCTCATTCTCCTTCTTCACGACCTCGTACAAAGCTTTGTTTTTGATATTAAAGGAAATTTCCTCCTTCAGAGCGGTATTTTCCTTTATGAGAGACGTCTTTGACCTCAATACGTCCATGTTCTCAGAAAAGAAAGATAGCACAGACTTTTCAACTTTCCAGAGAGGAGACGCAAGGTCCATGAAGATATTTCTAACACCTTTGAATGAGAACAGTACTATGAGAAAGACAACGATGGTGAAAAGAATGTACTTCTTGTTCGCTCTGTCCCCTATCCTTAAGTTATTTCTTTGGTGGAAGCTCATCTTCGTTTTGAATTAATGCCTCACTGTACATTTCCATGTTTTCAAGGATTATACCTGCTCCTCTCGCCACTGCAGTCAAAGGATCATCGGAAATCCTGACGGGGATCTTGAGGTAGTCGCTTAAAAGCCTATCAAGTCCTTTTATGAGCGCTCCTCCTCCGAAAAGATATATGCCTTTCTGCATGATGTCGGAGAGTATCTCAGGCGGAGTGGTCTCCAATACCTCTTTCGTCGCTTCAACCAAGCTTTCTATGGAAGACGACATTGCTTCTCTGATATCGGAATCAGTGATGATGACCTCCCTTGGAAGACCTGTTATGAGGTCCCTTCCTTTTATGGAAGCCTCGAGAGATTCGTCCGACACCACAGCTCCTATGGCTATCTTTATGTATTCAGCCGTCTTCTCCCCTATCAAAATCTTGAACTCACTCCTTATGTAGCTGATTATGTCATTGTTCAATTTGTCCCCGGCAACCCTCAGATTCTTCGATCTGACGATTCCGCCAAGCGATATGACAGCGATATCGGAAGTTCCTCCTCCTATGTCTATGACCATGGTCCCTACTGGGTCGTTCACAGGCAATCTTATACCGATTGCTCCTGCCATCGGTTCCTCCACTATATGAACTTCCCTTGCTCCTGCATTCTTGGTGGCATCGCGGACAGCGCGTATCTCGACGTTTGTAACGCCAGAAGGAACTCCGACCACGACTCGTGGACCGAGCATCTTCGGAGAGAACTCCTCGGCTTTCCTCACAAGATATGCGATCATCTCTTCCGTGACTTCAAAGTCGGATATGACGCCGTCAACCAAAGGCCGGACAGCAATGATATGGGGCGGGGTCCTTCCAAGCATCTCTTTCGCCTGGACTCCCACAGCAACGACCCTTCCTGTCTTTTGATTGAGTGCAACAACTGACGGCTCGTTTATGACAATGCCCTTTCCAGCCAAGTACACCAGAGTATTTGCAGTACCCAAATCTATGCCAATATCATTTGAGAGATATTTGTTTATTTTTTTTCTGGTATTCTCGAACATTTTTATTTATATTCTTTAACAAAAGCCAAAAGTTCCTTCTCTTTCATATTTGAAACTTTCCCGTTCTTCCTTTCCTTTATCTCAAACTCTTCTTTCTCAATTCCCTTTTCGCTCACGACTATCCTCACTGGTATGCCGATGAGGTCGGAATCGTTGAACTTCTCTCCTGCGCGGACATCCCTGTTGTCGTATAGCGCCTCGACTCCGTTTTTGACAAGTGCGGCATACATCTTTTCCGCAGTTTCTTTTACCTTCTTGTTCTCAGATGAGAGCTCCAAAAGATGAACTTTGAAAGGCGCGATCGATGCCGGCCAGACCAGACCTTTCTCGTCAGAGAGGATCTCAACGACAGTGCCCATGAGCCTGCCAAGGCCGATGCCATAGCTGCCCATTATGACCAGTTTCTCCTCCCCCTTCTCGTTCTTGTACTTCAGATCGAAAGGTTCGGAGAATTTCGTCCCAAGCGAGAAGATATTGCCTATCTCGATTGCCTTTTTCTCAACCAATTCTCCCTTTTTGAGGCCGAGGCTCTTCAAAACCTCATCTGTGTATATCTCCTTGTTTACAGCCACCCTTTTCTTCTCATTGAGGTATATAGTATCCTCCCCGGCATCTGTTATGGCCTGAAATTCGTGCGAGAACTTTGAAAAAGTGCCTCCTGAGGCAAAGGTCAAATAGGTCACATCATCGATGCCGACCCTTTTGAAGATCCTGCCGTAAGCTTCTTTGGCCTTTTCATAGAATACTTCATGCTCTTTCTCGTCTTTTGAAAATGAATACAATGCCTTCCAATAGAACTCTCTTCCTCGGAGGATCCCTGACTTGCTTCTGGCCTCATTTCTGAAGATCTCTTTGAAATCATATGGGTACATCGGCAGATCCTTGTATGAGCTTATGTATTGCTTCAATATGTTCGCGTATGCCTCTTCGTTCGTGAAAGACAATCCGATCTCTCCGCCGCTTTTCAATTTCGTCTTGAACCAATTGTTCACCACTTCATCGCTCCATCTGCCGGACTTCTCCCAAACTTCCTTGCTTTGCATTATGGATGTCTTCATTTCCATGCCACCGATGACATTCATCTCATCTCTAATGATATCTTCTATCTTTTTCATGACCAAAAGGCCGAGCGGCATGTATGAGTACACTCCGGCCATCTCTTTGCTTATGAACCCAGCACGAATGAGAAGATTCGCATTCTTTGACACCTCGTCTTTCGGACCCTCTTTGCGGGTCTTTGTGAGCAATAATGACTGCAACATAATAGCCATATACTACCCTATTTTTGAAAAAAGGAAAAGATGCAAAAAATCCAGTTATTTTGCCGCCACCTCATGCAATGGAAGCCCTTCTACATACAGTTTCTGAATATCTGAGCCGGAAAGAGCCGAGGAATAGACACGGAGATCATCTACATAACCATTAAAATAATTTCCCAGAGAACCAACACAGCCCGTATCTACATCAACGCCAATAAGAAGAGGGCAGGTCGAGAAATTTAAAACTCCCCCATCTGTTCCTGTTCCATCCTCCTTGCCATTTACGTATAACTTCATGACACTGCCAGCCCTTGTAGCCGCCATATGAGCCCATGTACCAGTAGGTATGACGGTTTTGCCGGTTAGTCTTAATATATCGTTCGTATAAACTATTCCCACTAAAGTACTAATACTAAAAAGGAATTCATTTCCGCCACCTGCAGCCATAAAAATGACTTCATCATTATTCGTATCAAGCTTGACCCAAGCAGTATAGGTAAAGTCGCCTGTTGGTATTATTAAAGATGTGCTGATCTCTATGTAATGGCTAGTTCCATTTAAATCGTATGTCCCTTTATTGTTATATCCCGAAGTAGTGGCATATGTAGGACAAGCTGTGCAAGTTCCTGTATTTCCAAATCCCGAAGTGTCTATGAGAGGCAAGTTGGGAGAATCAAACGTCCACTCTCCCACCAATTGATCTCCTATGGAATGCAATGTGGAGGAATCAAATCTTATTCCTGCCGTTATCCTTGCTCTGTCTCTGATTCCTGTGATATTTGAATATATGACAGAAGAGAGTATGCCTACGATGGCTATGACTACGAGAAGTTCTATAAGTGTAAATCCACGTCTATTCATATGACCATTATAACAAACTCATCCGTAAGTTAAAAGCTCAAAAAAGCTTTGCTATATCCTTATATGTGATGAAAAGCATGAAAACGATGAGGATCGCGAAGCCGATGGCATTCGTCCAATTCAGTATGGCCGGTTTTATCCTCCTTCGTATGACAGCTTCTATTATAACGAACAACGCCCTTCCTCCATCAAGCGCTGGAAATGGGATGAGGTTCAAGACGGCCAGATTTATGGAAATGATGGCGATGAACCCGAGAAGATATGATAGTCCCATACTCTCAGCCTGCCCTACCATGTTGGCAATGCCCACGGGACCGGAGACATCCGAGAGGATCCCGGCCTGTCCGGTGACAGCGCCTTTTATGAACTCGCATATCCCAACTGCGATGTTCTTCGTCTCTATGACCGTGAGCTTTGCGCCTTCCAAGAATGACCTGAAAAAGCCGAATTTCACCACTCCTGCCATGTCCATGGAAATGCCTATTGCCTTTCTTCCATTCACAATATTATCTGTGGCAATCACTTCCACAGTGCCTGTGGCATTCCCTCTTTTATATTCAATATCAAGCTTGCCGGAACTCTTGGCGATCATGTTCTGCACATCCTCTATGGAAGGATTCTTTTTTGAAGATATCTTGATGATCCTGTCCCCCGGGCGCATGCCTGCATTCTCTGCGGGAGAATCTTTCATGACCGATGTGACTATGACGGAAACATCTTTGGCATTGTCCTTGTACTGATTATCAATGGAAGTGACAAGCCCTATATTGAACGAGGCTGATATCAAGAGCCATGCAAATATGATGTTCATCGAGATGCCTGCAAGCAGAACGACGATCTGCCTCCACTTCGAGACATTCACAAAGCTTCTCTTGCTGTCCGGACCATCTATGGACTCATCATTCGGATTCTCGCCGAATATCTTCACAAACCCACCGAAAGGAATGAGATTGACGGTATAGACGGTGCCCTTGATCTCTTCTTCGTTGCCTTTTTTATTTCCAAACCAGAACTGCCATTTATTGTTCGGCCTTATGACATCAATCTCCCTTCTCCTGTCAATTATAGTTTCTTTCAAAACTCCATCCTTTGTAATCTCTTCGTCAATCGTTATTTCCTCAGATTCCGAGACCTTCTCCAGCTCATTACCCTTTTTCAAACTGAAGCTGAATATTTTCGGTGGGAAGCCTATGGCAAACTCATCCACCCTTATGCCGAACATCTTTGCAGTCAAAAAGTGCCCGAGTTCGTGGACGAATATCAGGATGGCGAGAACTATCAAAAAAAGTACTATCGTCATTTATATTAGCTGTTTATCTCCTTCTCCTTCTTCTCGAACAGCACTTCAAGGTTCTTATTGGCATCATCTATCAATTTCTGCATCTCTGTCTTGTATCTGAACTTGTCATCCTCTCCCATTCCTCCCTCTTTCTCCTTTGCTTGGATGTCGGTCCATACATCGTCCCTCATCTTCCTGACATTCAGCCTTACATCCTCAAGCTTTGCTTTTGCTGTTTTTATGAGAATGGTCCTTCTGTCCGAAGTGAGCTCTGGAAAGAACACTCTGACCCCTTTGTCATCCATAGAGACCGATACCCCGAGATTCGCCCCTGTTATGGCCTTCTCTATCTCCTTGGCAAGTGATTTGTCCCATGGGGTTATCCTAATCACTCGTATGTCCTCCACGCCGATATTTGCAACCTGATTTATGGGCATTCTAGAGCCATAGCTCTCAACGAAAATACCGTCAAGCACCGATGGGCTTGCAATGCCAGTCCTCAGGGTCATGTATTCCTTCTTGAGCCATTCCTCCGCCCCTTTCATCTTCTCTTTCAATGCTTTGAAATCGTATGCCATATGTTATTTTATATTTTTTAACATTAACTCCAGATCCTCATCTGAGACTTCTGATGAATTCAAACCGATATTCTCAATTGCTGATCTAAGAGTTTCCATTTCAACCTTTCCATTCTTTACCTGTTTTTCTAAAACAAGCAATATGTCTTTTTTACCATTTTCATTCAATCTATTGATTATTTCTACCAATGTGACTTTTCCTTTCATTTGTTCTGGTTTCATGATGTTTTTTGATTATATGTATATAGTATAATAATAAGGTCGTTTATGTCAATGTCAAAGCCAGATACTCCAAGATCATCTTCAAAGACGGCGATTGCTCGCTTGCATACTGCCTCATCTTCCCGATATCCTCCAATACCTTGAGGTCTTTCTTCCCATTCGCATGAAGGTCCGCTTCAATGGCATTCATGAACTTCACAACTTCCATCTTGCTCTTCTCCTCATCCGAGATATTTTCCATGAGTTTCTTGATCGCTTCAAATCTCTCGCCCATTCCCATCTTCAAAAAATTTCCAGGATCTATGACCGAACTGCCCTTTCCATATTGATTGACTATGTTCATCCTAGACTTCAATGTCTCAATTAGGCCGTGCGCGGAAGGGATGATGAGGAAGAAATGGGTATCTCCCCTCGGCTCCTCAAAAAGCTTTAACATGGCGTTCTGGGCCTTCTCTGTTATGAAATTGGTCTTTACGACGAATATCTTCCTGTCTCCAGCGGTCGGCCTGTTCCCATGCAAGCTCTTTATCTTCCTGCTGTCATCCACATCCAAAACATCATATTCCCCATACCAAAAGTCCGGATTCCCGATTGTGGAGAATTTCAATTCCTTCAGAAGGAACTTCTCAAGTTCGTTCACGATATCATCGCCTCCGACAATGCAGTATGCGTGGTGAAGAGCGTTGTTCTTTGTGGATAAATTTAAAGACATGATTAGTGAGTATAATAACAAAAAAGCAGAAAACGGAAAGCCTAGGTCTTATCCAATTCACAATTACACACCCAAAAAACTAGGTAAAATCAAGCTTTTTTGACTTTACCGATTTTGTCTTGCTTTTATATAAATGGCAGTATACAATACATGTGTGTCTGTCGGGGCGAAAGCCCCTCCCTGGCTAAGAATTCATAAGCCGGCAGACAGGCACAACAAAGAAGCTGTCCTTATGGGACGGCCTTTTTGTTTCTAAATTTTCTTGCACATAATGCTCAAAAAGTGAGTTTTCCCATTTCCGATCTTTCTCAAGATCACCTTTATGCTCTTTTTCTTTTTAAAGCCGAAAAATACTGTTTCAATCTTCACCCAATCCAAGATCCAAAGTTTAGCTTTTGAATCGTCATAGATCTCCACTGTTGCTTTTTGTGATTTTGATATCGTTTCAACGACATGATCGATCAGTCCCATTCTGTAGTGTTTTTCGTTTATATTTCTTGGTCGGTTCTCTTTATACAACAAATGCCTTAAGCCCTCTGCATTGAAATAAACAGTGTCGTTTATTGCCGGACAATAACACGGTTTTAAACTTTTATATATCTTTTTCTGTTTTTCAATAAAATCAGAATTTGTCATATGAAATGATAGAACTTATAATGAACATCATATCATATTGTTGCCATTTTGTTAAAATTAACTATGGTGGAAATAAAAATACCCCGCAAACTTCGCGGGGTATTTGACAATCAGATCAAAAAGATCATCTAAAAAAGCTGTTGAAAATATCTGCCAACCAAATGAAAATCCTCCTTAAACCGTGAACAAAAGCGTAAATACAGACACACAGAATAAATAATAAAAGAAGCGGGAAACCTGCCGGAGGACACATCATAAAACCTGAAACAAACCCGATGAGAGAGAAAAAGCCAATAAAACCTATCACTTCGTCAAATGTTTCCATTTGCGAACCTCCTTTTTAAAAGGGCTTTCTGCTTTGAATTGTATCAAAAAACTACCTTTTGGCAATAATAGATTTCTTGTATGTATCCAAATGCTCTAAGGCGATACCGGTCCCCTTTGCAACACAATATAGAGGCTCATTGGCTACCACAGCCTTAACTCCCGTTCTTCTGAAGACAAGTTCTGTCAGATTGCAAAGCTGTGATGACCCTCCTGTCATTATGATCCCATTATCAATTATATCCGCAGCAAGCTCCGGAGGGGTCTCCTGCAGAACATCCTTTATGGCCTTTATCATATCCTTCAATTCCTTTGAGATGGCTTTGACGATCTCATTCGTCTTTAGATCGGTAGAGCGAGGAAGTCCGGTGAGAAAATCCCTTCCCTTCACGGTCATGGAAAACTCCTCTTCCACAGGAACAGCGCTTCCGATCCGTATCTTTATCTCCTCAGCCGTCTTGTCCCCGATGGCAAGATTGAATGTTTTTTTTATATAATCCGCTATTGCAGCATCGATCTTGTTCCCGGCGCATTTGACCGAAGTCGAGGAAACTATGCCTCCAAGTGAGATGACGGCGACATCTGTCGTTCCTCCTCCGATATCAACGACCATATGACCCATGGGTTCATATATTGGTATGCCTGCGCCAATGGCGGCAAGGATGGGCTCTTTGACTATGTATGCATTCTTCGCTCCTGCTCTGATGGCAGCTTCAACAACAGCTCTTCTTTCAGTGGAAGTAACGCCTGCTGGAACCGAGATCATGACCTCAGGCTTGAAAAAGTTCCATTTTCCAAGTGCCTTGTCTATGAAATATCTGAGCATGGCTTCGGTGACCCTGTAGTCGGCGATGACGCCATCCTTCATGGGACGATATGCAATGATGCTGTCCGGCGTCTTCCCTATCATGTTCTTCGCCTCAACTCCCACAGCAAGTATCTTGTTGTCCTGCTCGGACACGGCAACGACAGAAGGTTCAAAGAGAATGACGCCTTTCGTAGGGGAAAAGACAAGCGTATTCGCAGTTCCGAGGTCTATACCGAGTTTTCTGGTGAAAAGTGACATATAGGGTATACTATCTTCTTTTTGAGGAATTGTAAATTAGACGCAAGCTCATTGAAAAATTAGCCATTTTCTGTCATTATTCAACTCTAATGTATATCCTTGAGGTAATACCAATAACAAAAGGATTGACGAAAGAGACGCTTTCGTATTTTTCGGCAAACGAAGTTTCTCTCGGCTCCCTTGTGAGAGTTCCTGTCAGAAAGAAGACTGTGCCGGCCATCGTCGTGTCCGTGAGGAAACTTGAGGAAATGAGATCGGAAGTAAAAAACTCGGCATTCAGCCTAAAGAGAGTCGAGAGGATAAGATCTTCAAGACTCTTGAGAAAAGAATTCTTGGAGACTGCAGAGATCATGTCCAAATACTATGTCGGCAGCACAGCATCGGTCCTCTCCTCAATGATCCCAAAAGTATTGTTCGAGAGCGTAGACAAATTGAAGATACCGGAAGAAACGATAGTGCATCAAAACACCCGTGCTGTGGAAAAATTCGTCATCCAATCGAACGATGAGGACAGATACGCCCACTACAAGAGCATCATACGGGAGGAGTTCGCCAAAGGCCTCTCCGTCTTCTTCTGCCTGCCGACCATACAAGACACCAAGAGAGCGTCCGAGATATTGAAGAAAGGCATAGAGGCATACACCTTCACTCTTCATGGAATGATGAACAAAAAGGAGGAAATTGAGATAATAAACAAGATACTTGGAGAGAAGCATCCTGTACTCATCATAGCCACAGGAAGTTTTCTTGCCATACCAAAGGAAAAGATAGGCACCATAATAGTGGACAAGGAAGGATCAAGATCATACAAACAGCAAACAAGGCCATACATAGACATAAGGAACTTCGCCGAACATTTCTCGCAGAAGATAAAAGCTAAAGTCATATTCGGCGACCTTTTGCTTCGAGCCGAGACCATATGGAGATACAATAGAAACGAACTTGTGGAGGTAGCCCCTCTTAAATTTCGCTCCCTCACCACATCGTCTCAGGAGATAGTGGATATGAGCACCAAGCACGAAGAAGGCGAGAAGAAGAAGGAATTTGAGATATTCGGTGAGTCTTTAAAGAATACGATAAAAGAGACCGTGGAGAACAATGAGAGGATGTTCATCTTCACGGCAAGGCGAGGCTTCTCCCCTTCCACGGTCTGCGCCGACTGCGAACACGTGGTCAAATGCAACTCATGCAAGGCGCATATCGTACTTCACAAAGGAACGAATGATAATTTCTTCCTGTGCCATAAATGCGGGGAAAGAAGAAGCGCCAATGAGAAGTGCGCAAACTGCGGAGGCTTCAGGCTCACTACGCTCGGCATAGGAGCAGAACTCATAGAAACAAAGATAAGGGAAATGCACCCGAACGCCCACATATGGAGGATAGATGCCGATGTCGCTCCGAGCCACAAGAAGGCTCTTTCCATAGCCGAGAAGTTCTACAACTCCCCCGAAGGCTTCCTCATCGGAACGGAAAGCGCCCTACTCTACCTCACTCTTGAGATAGAAAACTCGGCCATAGTTTCCATGGATTCATTCTTCAGCATACCGGACTTCAGAGTGAATGAGCGTATCATGAACATAATTCTGAAGATGAGAGCAATGACCGACAGGAAGCTCATAATACAGACAAGGGACATGAAGCAGAAGGTCTTTGAATACGCAACGGCGGGAAATCTGATCGATTTCTTCAGAGATGAGATAGACGACAGAAAATCTTTGAAGTATCCTCCTTTCTCAACGCTTGTAAAGATAAGCGTGACTGGGAACAGGAATAACATCGTGTCTCTCATGGAAAACCTACAGAAGCATATAGGAGATTACGAGCTTGATATCTTCCCCGCCTTCATACCGCAGAAAAAAGGGCAGTTCAGCATGAACGGGGTCATAAAAGTACCGGAAGGAAAATGGCCTGATAATGGGCTTATAGAAGTATTGAGATCACTATCGCCGAACTTCACTGTGAATGTGGACCCGGATTCTTTAATATAATAGGGCTATGCCGTGTTCAACAGCTTCTTCGGTATATAATTTTTGTGCTTCAGCTCCAGTAATATCACTGCTATAAACACGAAAGTTATCAATATAGCCATCAAGACGCCTGTCAGTCGCCCCCAATCTGTTTCCAAGAGCTAAACCATTTATTGTCAATCCGGATAAAGCTCCACCTGTTACAGTCGCACCAGATTTTGTTCCATTTACATATAATTTCACATGGGAGACGGAATCCACTGTCATGACAACATGGGTCCAAGTATTTAGGGAGAAGGGATCAGAAGTAAGGGTGCCTGCACCATTAACCTGTGCAATGAATTTATTACTTGCTAAATACATAAAAAGACCGCCGGTTGAAGATGTGGTGACAGTTTTATCAAAAACTCTTGATGCATTGGGAATGCTTCTGACATAAACCCAGACTGATATTGTAAAACCGTTTTGAAAATCAGAGTTAAAGTTTGTTTCGTTTATAGTTATTATATTACTTGCTCCGTTAAAGCTCATTGCCCCCTTTCCATCAAATCCGGAAGTAGTGGCGTAAGTAGCCCCTACATTCGTAGTAGGAATAGTGAAACTCCACCGACGGAGTCGGTGGCTTCCTACAGCACGAGTTTCTGTTGCCCCGAGTCTTCTTTGTTTTGGTATTCCACATACGCAAGAATTTCCTTTTCATTCAACCCTATGGTCG
>JBAYMB010000006.1:0-19726 GCA_041663745.1 Minisyncoccota bacterium | reverse complement strand
GCTCCGGAGCCTGGATTCGAACCAGGGACCAATCGCTTACATTTGTTCCAAAATTTCTTTTGGCATGGACTATATCATCATCCTTTATATGTCTATATAAGTGGGATGTGGGGCGTTTCCTAGGATCTTATATCCAAGTACTCTCTTTCGAGATAGTCTCTGAACCTTCAAGTCAATTGAAATTGACGAGCTTGGCTGCTGATTGCCCGCATTCTTAGAATGTTTGGGTTTCCAGCAATTAACCTCATTTTTCGTCCTAAATTACTTTAGGAAGCTGCAAGAATTTTACAGGCGATCGCTCTACCGCTGAGCTACTCCGGAATCTGTTCATATTTTGAATGAACCAGAGGGTATGATAGCAAAGAAAGGAGGAAAAGTGAAGCTTGCAGATTACTTTTTCCCAAAATAGTTATAGAATGATGTCATATGACATACATAAGGGTCAAAGTGATTGCCGGAGCAAAAAAAGATAGTATAATGAAAAAGACAAAGGACAGTTTTGACGTATCCGTGCGAGAACCGAAGGAAAGGGGACTGGCGAATAAAAAGGTGGTAGAATTGGTCAGAAGGCATACAAAAGCAAAAGGTATCGTGAGGATTGTGAGTGGACATCATTCAACAAGCAAGATTATCAGTTTGGAGGATAAATAATAAAAATATGAAGCATAATGTGAAAGTGACAGATTTCTCCCTCACGCCGGCCATAAGCGACTACTTGGAGAGCAGGGTGAATCATTTGGACAAGTTCATAAGCCCTGAGAACAAGGACGCCACCATGTGCTACGTGGAGATAGGCAAGACGACAAATCACCATAAAAAAGGGGATCTTTTCGAAGCGGAGTTCACTGTGCACATAGGGGGAAAGTCGTTCAGGGCCATAGCAAAGGAAGAGGACCTCTATACTGCGCTTGATATCGTCACAGAAGAGATGACTGAGGAGCTCCGATCGTTCAAGGACAAGAATGTCAGCGCCGTGAAAAGAGGCGGGGCCAAATTGAAATCCCTAATAAAAAGCTTCTATGATAGAACTGGCAGGTAGGGTAAACCAAAAAGCATCTTTCATCTTCCTTTTGGCCATAACGGCCTTCTCCGTCTTTTTGATATATGCGACCTTTGAGGCGAAGAAGGTCAGTCAGAGGTGGGAGAGGATGAACATCCAAACCTCGATTCTTAAATAGAGAACCCCCTCAAAAAATCCTTGTAACCCATCTCCTTCTTTCCCTCAGGTACCACTCTTTGTATCTCAAAAGTCCCGTTCCAAACGGCTTTTTTTATGATAACCCTGATCTTCTTTCCATTCCTCTCTGCATCAAAAAAAGTTCCGGGCCATTCCTCATATGCCAGGTATTTCAAGTAGTTCTTGTATGCATCAGCATTCAGGTCCAAAAGTCCGTCCTGCTTCTCGATCTTTTTCGTAAAGGTGGCTTTGGCATGGTCCTGATCCTTTGCTTTGATCTTTCCCTTTATCCAATCCGCAAGCACTTCGGAAAGCAAGAGGGAACCTTCTTTGGCAAGAATCTCCGAAAGTGCATTGAAACCGATCGGCCAATCTTTGATATCAACTTGTCTTTGGATAACTACTGCTCCATGGTCCATCTCCTCATCCACTAGCATTATGGAAACCCCCACTTTCCTTTCATCGTTCAAGACCTGTCCTTGAAGAGGGGAAGGTCCCCTGTATTTTGGCAGAAGGGAAGGATGGATGTTCAGGATCTTGTATTTGGGAATATCGATGAGGACCTTCGGGATCATCTTCCCGTACGAAGCCACCATGAAAAGATCGTATTCTCTCATCTTTTCCAAGAAGCTCTCGTCTTTCAATTTCACAGCCTCGATATATTCTATGCCGTTCTTCTCGGCCCAGACCTTCGTAGGGGTCGGCGTGAGGACCATCTTCCTTCCTTGAGGCTTGTCGGGAACTGTAACGATAATATCAGGCATGATGCCAAGCTTCTTCAGTTCGTTCAAAACTACAAGCGAGAACTCCGAGGTCCCGAAAAAAGCTATTTTTATGTCTTTGTTGAACATGCTGTCATTATATATGAATATGGGGAATAAAAAAATACTGCCGGCCCCACGATAGGGAGCCGGCAGAAAGACCAGATTCCGAACAGAACCGCACTTCCGCTACTTGCAGGATCGCTCTTCCTGCGGGCAGTCTAGCGACTAAAGACAGAAGACACACGTCGCACTGCTTGCCAAGAAGTATAATGCGCTGAAGTTTTTTGTCAACTATGGTCAAAAGATGCCCAGGTACCTGAGTTCCTTCGCCATCACCTTCGGCCTTTCCTTCTCTTCGCAGAATATGGCCTCCACCGAGCGAAGACTCGCAGTTTTCATCGAATATGCCTCGATGACCTTGACCGACAGGTCATCATGCGTCGGCACAAGAACGATGTATTTGGTGACTATCGAATCAGCATTCGCCTTTTCGATCATCTTCGCATATCTTTCATACGTCGCCTTCTTGAAACCTCTTATGCAAATGACGACAAGGGACGGACCGACGCTCGTTAGATGGCACGCTACCACCTTTCGTTCTGATCTCTCCCCAGTATATGGATAGCTTGCAGAATGTCAATTCTACAAGCTGCTCTTCAAGCTCTTCTCGTATTCCTCGGGAGAGACCTCTTGCAAGTCAGTGGCTTTGTCAATGAAAAGTATCCCATTCAGGTGGTCTACCTCATGCTGCACCACCTGGGCCAAGAGGCCGGAGAAGCCTCTTGAGAATTTCTTCCCATTCTCATCAAATGCTTCTATGCCAGCTTTCTCGGAGCGCAAGACGTTCCCATACACATATCTGACAGAAAGGCATCCTTCCTCAAGAAGCTGCTTGGTCTTTGATGTCTTTGTTATCTTCGGATTTATGAACACCATGTCTTTCCTTGTCCTCCTCTCTTCCGGCCTTTCTATGATATTGAATGCTTTCTTTGAGATCATGAAGAGCCTTATCGGCTTTCCTATCTGCACTGCAGAGATGGCAATGGCGTCGCCTTGAGAGCTCATGACCCTCGCCAGGTCCTTTATGATCTTCCTTGTCTCCACGCTCTTTACTTTCCCTAGAGGCACGGGAAAAGAGACCTTTCTCAACAAAGGGTTGTTCTTCTGCAATATCGTTATCCTCTTCTTTCCTGTCTTGGGCATGATTTTGGTATAATAACACAACATATACATATGGGCAAAATATGCTAATATCCAAAAATATGGACATCTGGAAAAAAATTTCAAAGAAGGGGACATTCTTCTGCCTTGCACCGATGATCGATGTCACGGACACCGCATTCAGGCAGGTCATATCTAAATATTCAAGGCATGGGAAGCCGAACGGTGGTCCTGATGTATTTTGGACAGAGTTCATCTCGGCTGACGGTCTAGCCTCAAAGGAGGGGAGGAAGAAGCTCCTTCCTCTTTTGAGGTTCTCCAAAAAAGAGAAACCTATAATCGCCCAGATATTCGGTTCACGGCCGGAGAATGTGAAAGTAGCATGTGAATTGATCTCGAAGCTCGGGTTTGACGGGGTGGATATAAACATGGGATGCCCTGACAGGGCTGTGATGAGGCAGAATGCCGGAGCAGCCCTCATGAAGGACCCAAAATTGGCAAGAGAGATCATCCGAGCGGCAAAAGCAGGCGCGCCGAAGCTTCCGATATCCGTGAAGACAAGATTGGGATTCAACAGCCTTGAATACAAAACTTGGCTTCCTGAACTTCTGAAAGAAGACATCCAAGCTCTGACAATTCATTTGAGGACCAAAAAAGAGATGTCCAAAGTCCCTGCGCACTGGGAGCTTGCAAAGGATATTGCCAAAGTCGTGAGAGAAAACGACAAAGATGTCGTCCTCATAGCAAACGGGGATATCGTTTCAGTTGAAGACGGGAAAAGAAAAGCCAAAGGATCTGGATTTGATGGAGTGATGATCGGCAGGGGAGTTTTCGGCAACCCTTGGCTATATGACGCAAGAAGAAAGACTCTTCCGACACCGAAGGAAAGACTTAAAGCGCTGAGGGAGCATGTAAAGCTGTTTGATGCGAATATGAGAGGTCTGAGAAACTTTGCAACGATGAAGAAGCATTTCAAGGCATATGTGAGCGGATTTGAGGGAGCCAAGGAGTTGAGAATGAAATTGATGAGTACGAACAGCTCAAAAGAGGCGCTTGATGTGATAATTGACAAAAAATGGAACTAGACTAGACTGACCAAAGGAAGAACCCGAAGGAAAGGAGGGGACATGAATCAAATATTTCTTGAAATGAATCAGATGTATTCTGTCTCTCAAGAAGATGGTAGGGAGGATTTCGCTGTCACGAGCCCCTATTTCTTCAAGGGCGGCTACCAAACGCAGGAGTCGGCTCAAAGGGAGGCTGACAGGTTGAATTCAAGGTTGGACGAGATCGAGATGGCCGCTGTGAGAACAGCCGACCCGTCACAGTGGTGATGGGTCGTTTTTTATTCTTGACAAAAAACCCAGACATGCTATACTCCTTCTGTCAAGCATGCAAATGCTTGGCAAATAAACCGGAGGTTGTGTATCGCGTGAAAAAGCATTACTCATACCACTTTTCGTGATTCGACCCGCGCCGGCCCGCCTGCTAGTGGGCACCAGTCACTAGCGCCTCAAGATCCAGTTTAAATGATATGGGGTAAAAAGAAAGGACAGGATCGGAAGCAAGGACGGAGCCCAGCAAAAAACCAAAGAGGGTTTCGTTTCCCAAGAAGGGAAAAGGAGTGATATTTGTAGCATAGGTCAGAAAAAGGCAGTGTCACAGGTACATAGCGAGAAAGAGCGCTGTGCAACCGAAACCGGTCCTCCAGAAGGGGAGAACCGGTTTTTTTTATTCCATTTCTTTGCTACAATACGCTCATGTCAGAAACAGCTTTGTACAGGAAATACCGTCCTCAGAAGTTCAACGAGGTTTTGGGGCAGGACCATATAGTCAGGGTCCTGGAATCATCCATCAAGCTTGGGAACATCGCCCATGCATATATCTTTTCCGGTTCCCGAGGAACTGGAAAGACAAGCGTTGCCAGGATCTTGGCCAAGGAGATAGGGACAAGCTTGAATGACATCTCGGAGATAGATGCCGCATCAAATACCGGAGTAGACGACATAAGGGCTCTCAACGAGTCTGTCAGCACCCTTCCTTTTGAGTCAGAATACAAGGTATACATACTTGATGAGGCGCATATGCTCTCAAAGCAGGCTTGGAACGCTCTACTCAAGACCATTGAAGAGCCTCCGAAGCACGTCATCTTCATACTTGCCACGACGGAAGCGAACAAGATACCGGAGACCATAATCTCAAGATGCCAGACATTCTCGTTCAGGAAACCGACGCAGAAGGTCTTGAAAGAGGTCATTGCTTCCATTGCAAAGAAGGAGAAGTTCACCCTTGATTCCGCTTCCTGCGAGCTCATAGCACTCTTGGGAGACGGTTCCTTCAGAGACGCAGAGAGCATATTGCAAAAGGTCATCAGCGCTTCAAAGGACAGGAAGATAACGCCGGAAGAGGTGGAGCTTGTCACAGGCGCACCTAGAGCCGAAGTGGTAAATGATTTTCTGAGAGCGATAGACGATGGGAAGATGGAACTTGGGCTTGAGGCCATCGGAAAGGCCACGGAAGCCAATATCGACATGCTTCTGTACTTCAAACTGATACTTCACAAGATGCGCTCGGTCCTTCTCTTGAGGAACCTGAAAAGCTCGGAAGGGAAGCTTGCCGATGAGATGACTGACACCGACTTCAAGTTCTTGAAAGGGCTTGCAGAAAGAAAGGGTTCGAAGATAAACTCGGACACCTTGCTGACCTTGCTTTCATACTACGATATGGTTGCAAAGGCATACATACCGGAATTGCCTTTAGAGCTCGTGCTTGCAAAATTGATAAACTAAAAGCGCCCCGAGCGGGGCGCTTTCAAGTTCAAGCTATGAAAGGTGCTTTGCGACAAGCTTCGTCATCTCGAACATGTCAACGACTGCTTTGCCACCGAAGACTGCTTTCAAGTTCGCATCTGCGATGATATTCCTCTTTTTCTGCGGGTCTTGGAGATTCTTGCTCTTGATGTACACCCAGAGCTTCTTAACTACCTCTGATCTTGGCATTGGCCCTGCACCAACTACTTTCGCAAGGTCAGCACTCACCGCCAAAGGCTTCATAAACGCAGAATTCGCTTTTTTTGCCATATTTTTTATCCGATCAAGATCGGATGATTACTTTGTTAAAATTATTAATACAGGTATAAGTATAGCACCTTTTGGTTTAATGGGAAGATGCCGGAATAAACAGGTCTGTTACTTGATATATGAACGTCAATCATGTATACTAGAGCTATTGATATATGTCCATTAACATAAATATAAAGGAAAAGGCCATTAATTTAAGAAGGGAAGGAAAAACGTATTCTGAGATTCTTAAAGAAATTAATGTTGCAAAATCCACGCTTTCCGAGTGGTTAAAGAGTGTTGGGTTATCAAAAACACAGAAACAAGTTATTACAGAGAAAAGAAGGGCGGCCCAATTAAGAGGAGCAAAAGCAAAGAAGGATAAACGGATAAGAGTCTCTAGTGAGATAGTTAGTACTGCAGAAAAAGAGATTGGGAGGATCACGGATAGGGAATTGTGGCTTATAGGTACAGCTTTATATTGGGCAGAGGGCGCGAAGGAGAAGGAATATGCTCCTGGAATTGGAATCGGATTTTCAAACTCTGATAGTAGGATGATCAAATTGTTTTTAAAATGGCTCATGGAAATATGTAAAATTCCTAAAAATGAGATTTGCTTTGAGATATATGTTCATGATAACCATAAAAATGAATTGGAAAGATTTAAAGAATATTGGTCAAAAATAACTGGTTTTAGTTTAGACTATTTCAACACAATTTATTTTAAGAAAAATATAATAAAAACTAAAAGAAAAAATGTAGGTGACTTGTATTTTGGTTTATTACGCGTTAAAGTATTGAGGAGTTCAACCTTAAACAGGAAGGTTCAGGGCTGGATTAAAGGTATAGTAAATGGTTAAATTGGGGGATCGTCTAATGGTCGGACAACGGATTTTGGATCCGTTTATCTTGGTTCGAGCCCAAGTCCCCCAGCTAAAAACATGAGTTAATTATCAAAAAAATGAGTCTTGATGAACCAATATTTGTTGAGTATATTAAAAAAGTTTTTAGAAAATATGATTGTGATTATGAATTAATTAAAAATACTTTAAATTATATTTTTAATGAAAATCCATCTGAAAAAGATCGTTTGGCTATCTATTCACATTTTTACTATTTTATTTGTACTCCTGATAAAATCGATAAGGAAATCGATTCTATAAGAGAAGAATTGCAAATTGTCGGTATAACTTCTCTCATTGAAGCAATGATGGGAGATGACAAATATAAAGATGCTTTTGCATATTTTGAATCAGAATTTCCTAATAAGAATGAAATTGCAGATGTTTGTAAGTTTAAAAAAGATTATTTTGCAAAGTATGGTGCAAACACAAAAATTGTAAATTATTTTGAAAAATATATTCCAAAAGTAGAAGCGGATAAAATACTAAGTGGAATTAAAAAATGGTCAAGTAAGGATAAAAAAAGTATACCTATTACTAATTTGGATGAATTAGCAAGATTTTTATATCAAATGAGATCTGATTTTGTACATAAAGCAGAAATGAGATGTTTTTGCCCTTCAGATGCTAATTTAGCAGCTATAACAGTTGGTGATAAATACTATATACTTACAGTTAGAATTTCTGAAATACTAGATATTTTTGAAAAAAGTTTTGTTAATTATTGGAAGGAAAAATATGAAACATATAAAATAATCAAAGATGTCGGTTTCGATTTTCATTGGAGCGAAGAGAAGGTCTGGGCTCTTGATATCCCAGTAGAGGAAATATACATAAACAATCTCGTTTGGCATTTTGACATCCCGTTCCTTTGGGAAAAAGGCGTGTATGACCTTAAACCCCAAGAGGTCATTGATAATCCGGATATGCACAAGAAAGAATATGAGCGAACAATGAAAGCTGATCTTGTCCACCCGATAGATATCATGGAAAATAAGGGCCATTGGCTCATTTTGGATGGTTTGCACCGTCTCATGAAAGCCTACATTTTAAAGATAGACAAAGTGCAGGTCAGGAAAGTCTCCAGAGAGCATATTCACAAAATAGAAAAATAATATATAATACCCATATTATGAAAAACAAAACAATAATCTTGGTAGTGGTGATCATATTAGTGAGCATAGGCATATACCTTTTCAAGCAAAAAGCTCCTGAGACGATACCAGTTGTCACGGAAAATAAAAGCGAAGAGAATGCATTGAACAACGCGACAGGGACTCCAAATTCCCTGGAAGTGACTGCTGTCAAAAGCCCAGAGGTTGAGGTGAAACAAATTGAGAACAAATTGGTGACGGATTACTTCACAATAGAAATGCCGACTGGATGGCTAAAGGCAGAATCTGCCGCCGGCGCCATAGCCATAGCTGCCAATCCGACTGATAAGACGAGCGATACAGCAGCCACCAAGATCGGCTTCAAAAGCTACTTTGCCGTGACTCACGACACTCTTGAAGGGAATACCTTCAACGAATACGCCAAAAGCATAAAAGATGAGCTGAAGAAGGCAATACCGAGCACATCGATCAGTAATGAGCAGAGCATGATCATAGACGGAAGAACAGCATATGCCTTCGAAGCATCAATGACTCAGCAGGGAATAAACTTCAAGGTTTTGATGGTTCTCGTAAGAGGCAATGGGGAGGATGTCTGGGCCATATCATTCAATACGACGAAAGACAACTGGGATAAATACAAGGACTCATTCTATACTGTCGCAAACAGCTTTATTTTGAAGAAATAGTTTGTGTGTATTGACAAAGTACGTACATTGTATATACTCAATACATGACTACATTAAGCATAAGAATTGAGGAGAATATGAAAGCAAAAGCGAATAAGACCTTGTCTTCCCTTGGTCTTGACATGTCTTCGGCAGTAAAGCTGTTTTTAAATCAGGTCATAGTTAATGATGGACTGCCTTTTACTCCAACAAGAAAAGCCTCTGCTATCCGTGCAGAATGGGATAAAGAGGTAGCCTATGCTTTAAAGTATGGTAAAAGATATAAGAATGCAAAGGAGCTCTTTAGAGATTTAAAATAAATGTTTGTTTTAAAAACAAAACTTTTTGAAAGATCTTTTGATAGATTAAAGAAATCTGGTATTAAACTGACAGTATTAGAAAAACTAGATTTTATAATTGATTTGATTTCTCAAGGCAACTACTTACCGGAATCATACAGAGATCATGCGCTTAAAGGAGAGTATTCGGGATATCGTGAGTGCCATATAAAAGGGGATATTTTGCTTATTTACAAAATAGAGGATAATAACCTTATCTTGCTCTTAGTTGACATTGGTTCGCATTCAGAATTATTCAAATAGCTCCCAAAACTTCATCGGATCTATTGAAATATTGTTTATTCTCACCGTTATATGAAGGTGGGGGCTTTCAGCGTATCCCGTCGAACCGGAGAGACCTATGAGCTGTCCCGGAAGTACAAGCTCACCGACATTCACCTTTATTTTCGAAAGATGCATGTAGAAGGTCATCACCCCGAAGCCATGGTCCACAACGACGGTCTTCCCATATACTGTGAAGGTCTTGGCTATGCGCACGACACCTCTGTTCATGGCTGTGACTCTCGTGCCCTCAGAAGCCCTGAGATCCACTCCTTTGTGAGCTATGGTGTAAGCGCCAGTGAGCCTTGAATAGCCATATTCGTCTGTGACGATTATTGGCTCCGTAATAGGATATATGAAATCTTTCGTCCAAAATGCCTTCGTGCCTGTCTTGATGACAGCAAGTATGGCGTTCTCCTTCTCCAAAGTGCTCACTACCTTTGTCTGATTCTCCGGAGAATTGCCTCCGAGCTTTTCAGGAACTGCCAAAGGCGCCTCGTATTTTTCCCTGGCCTTCACCATCAAAATGCTCTCTGTGGAGCTTCCGTTCTTCAGATCGAGATGGATAGTGTAATCACCGGCTTTTTTATTCACATCTATCCCGAGAAGGGCGGAGGGCTTGTTTTGATATGTAAAAACATTCAAATCCTTCTTATCAAACATGAGTCTTTTGATATCCGATATCTTCGCGCCCGATATCTGTATCATCACAGGTTCTCCTTGTATCACCTCATTTGAAGAAATGGAAATGACCGCGGAAGCGCTAACCATGTGCGCTCCCAGAAAGAAGAATATCAGTGATATGAGGCATGTTTTCTTGAACATACCTATCATTATACTATATTATTGGAATTTTTGATTTTTCAGTCATTCTGAGTACAATGGATGTATGGAATATCTGAAAGCAAGGAAGCCAAAGATCATACTGTTCGCTATAGCCTTCATATTGCTTGCCGGCTCCGTCTTCTACTACCTCAACTTCACCGCTCCAGAGAGGGATTCCAACCCCGAACAATTCAATGTCCCGTCATCCGTGAAGAGCTCAAGAGAGCTGGCAGGGAAGCTGAGAAGCGAAGGGTTCATAAAGAGCGAATTGGGATTCCGCTTGATTTTTTCCGGCCCCATAGATCCTGGAGCATACAAGCTCTCAAAGTCCATAAGCGTATTTGATATAGTGAGGATATTGAAGAATCAGCCATATATGAAATGGGTGACCATTCCTGAAGGCCTCCGCAAAGAGGAGATAGCGGATATCTTGAGCGATGCTTTGCTCTGGGACAGCGAAAAGAAGAATGAGTGGATTGAATACACAGGAACCGATCCCAACTACTTTGAAGGAGTGTATTTTCCTGAGACATATTTGATTCCACTTGATGAAAGCCCGAAAGACGTCGTGAAAAGGATGCAAGCCAAGTTCGAAGAGAAGTTTTTGTCATATGGGAAAGAAGCGCAGAGGCAGAATATAAAATGGACCACTCTGATGAAGATAGCTTCCATTGTGCAGAGGGAAGCGGCAAGCAAAGATGACATGCCCATAATTTCTGGAATACTTTGGAACAGATTGCTTGATAACATGAAGCTTGAAGTGGATGCCACCGTCCAATATGCAAGAGGTGAGACGGCAAAGGGCTGGTGGGCTCCGGCAACAGCGGATGACATCAGGAACATAGATTCTCCGTATAATACCTACAAATACGCAGGATTGCCTCCTCACCCAATATCAAACCCGGGAATTGATGCCATATCAGCCGTTCTGTATCCAGAAAAGACAGATTGCCTGTATTACATACATGGCAAGGACAAGGTCATACACTGCGCAAAGACATATGAGGAGCATAGGGAGAATATAAAGAAATATCTGTAAAGTTGAACTTCCAAATGAGTTTTGTTATAATGACTCCATGAACAAACACGGTTTCACTCTCATAGAGCTCCTAGTGGTCATAGCCATCGTAGGCATACTCTCTTCCGTTATCTATACCAATATCACAGGGCTTCGAGACAGAGCAAGGATAACGGCAGGAATAAGGTTTGATTCCTCAACACTGCACTCAATAGGAGATCAGCTTGCAGGAGAGTGGTTGTTTGATGTACCGGGAAGCCCTCTCATTGATACTTCAGGCTTCGGACTTAACGGAACTGTTAGTGGAGCAGTTTACGCTACCACTTCCGGATACAATGGAAAAGGAACATATTATTTTGACGGAAGTAATGATTATATAAATGTTGTTTCAAATTTTGATTTTAGAAATCCTTTTACCATTTCTGTTTGGATCAAAAAAGGCGCCGGGACCACCGGATTTATAGTGGGTAAAGGAAATACCATGTTTGCAAGATTGTCAACAAATTGTCCTACCAACAAAATAAACTGGGGACTTTTGAGCACTACCTGGAATGAAGTTTGCTCAAAAAATACTATAAATCAGGATACGTGGACTCACATTGCTCTTGTCTTTGATATCACAAGACGTTGGATATATATTGACGGAAAACTAGATTCAAACTTTTCATATTCAGGAACTCCGGATTCAACAAGTGGTAATTTTGTGATAGGTATTGCTCCCTGGGACGTGGGTTCCCTGTCATTTCCGGGATACATAGATAATGTTCGTGTTTATACCTCTGCTCTTTCCAGTTCTGACATCCAAAAACTATACGCAGAAAGCAAAGCAAGCCATGAGGTAGCGATAAAGCAATGATGTTTGCCATAAGAGTAAACTGTTGCTAAAATGGACATATGAAAAAACTTAAAGGAATATTTCCTCTGATAGCTGCGCTTCTGGTCCTCTTTTCTTCGATGTGGAGAGCGGATGTGACGCTTGTGGTCTCCATCACATCGCTCATACTCCTTTCGATCTATTCTTTCTTTGAGAAGGAAAACATATGATGAACCCGAGCAACACATTGGGAGTGAGGACTTTCATATACTATCTTTGCCAAAAGGTGCTTTTCAGCTTCCTTCTCTTCTTCCTCTCGTTCATACTGCCGAGCATAAGCGTGGCATCTATAAAAGCATTTAACATCGATCCATCGTATTGGCCTATCATAGGGAAAATCGGAAGCTTAGTAGTCAGCATCCTCTTCTTCCTCTCCATCCTTCTAATCATACTCGGAGTATTCTTCAGCTGGATAAAGCATATAAGCACGAGGTACACTCTTGACGATTACGCCTTCAGATTGAAGAGGGGGATCATAAGCAAAGAAGAGATCTCCATACCGTACAAGCAGATACAGAACGTGAACATAAAGCAGAGCGTCATATTCAAAATGCTCGGCCTAGCGAGCATGGTCGTCCTTTCAGCGGGGAATGAGGAGGATCACGAGCACATAGAAGCCGACCAGATTTTCAATGTCATAGACAATGATGTAGCAGAATATCTGAGAAGCGAACTATTGAAAAAGGCCGGCGAACGAAAATAGAGGCCTATTGTGCAGTCGTCTTCGGCGAGGATGCCTCGCTTGTCTTCAGGCAATTCATATATTTGTAATATGTGTTGTCGATCTTAGACATGTAATAGTCGTCCCTGTAATAACTTTGATACATTCCTTTCAATTCTCCGAACTGGACGGCAAAGCAGAAAAGTAAGACAAAAAGGACCGCAATGAAGAATTTTCTTAATAAAGAATGCCTGCACATATGGCCGAGGCCCGACCCAGAGCACATGCAGTTCTCCTTGCAGTCGCAACAAGTCGTCCAAGACCTCACTTCCTTTGATTCTTTCATAAATAATGCTTTATCTTATTAACGGCTGATAATAGGCTCTATTATAGCATAGTATTGATGGTATTTGACAATATATCCATAATAGTATATGATTGCCGGCAGTTAAGAAACATCTTGAATGTTTGAAGGATAGTCGTCTTTCTCTTCAGGTGAAGTCTTACGTTTAACAAGTGCGAGTAATTATTTTTAGAATGAAGAAATTGTACGTAGGTGGTGTCTCATATGGCACGACCGAAGATGGTTTGAGAAGCGCCTTTTCAAAGGCGGGAGAAGTGGTCTCAGTCGCCATTATCATGGATAAGATGACTGGAAGATCAAAAGGTTTCGGTTTCGTCGAGATGGCCACAGAAGATGCAGCGCAAGCAGCAATCGAGATGTGGAACGGCAAAGAGTTGGATGGCAGGAAACTGACAGTCAATGAGGCCAGACCAAAAGAGGAAAGACCAAGCAGATATTAATTCAAACTTGTACTTCAAAAACAGCCCGCGAAAGCGGGCTGTTTTCTTTTATATCTGGCATGATTATGAATAGAAAAAAGTAAAAATATGTGATAGAATTGCTCATAATGGCAGGTCAAAAAACAATTGAAGAACGGGTTTCAGATTATGAAAACATAAAAGAGGAAGCTTCCAAACTTTACAAAACTTTTGTTTGCGTGGATTGTCCCGCACTTGATCAAAAGGTCAATTTTACATCGGAAGGATTCAATCATCTGATCTATTCCGCTCCAAAGAAAATGAGGGATAAGAGAGCGCAGATACTCCGTTTTGACATGCTTGAAAAGGCAAAGTTCATTCTTGAAACATCCACGACTTTTCAAGAATATGATGAAGAAATAATCAATAAAAAAGTGAATCGTAATGGGCACTGGATCCCGATGAACGTGATCGTACGATGTTGGGGTTTTGTGGCAATTATAAGAAAATTTCGCGTAAAAGTCGTGATTACCCAAGAAGGCAATGGTGCAATAAATTTTTTAAGCGTAGTGCCAGCATGGTTTACCAAATGGTACAGAGATATTAAATTGATAGAAACTTCAGTGGGAAAAGGTTTGAAAAGTTCAGAGGATGACGATGTACTAAAAAACGCCGCTATGAGCGACGTACTTTAGTGTGCCTGTCTCCGGCTTAGAATCCTAGCCAGATAGGTCTGACGACCCGCAGACACGGTGACATTATATACTGACATAATATAAAAAGCAAGCAAAAAACAATGAAGAAGAAACTTGTATTCATAGACACGGAGACCACAGGCAATGAGATCGGCAAAGACAGGCTTTGCCAGGTTTGCTTTAAAACATATGACGATATAAAGACTGCATACTTCAAACCGCCAGTGCCGGTATCGGTCAAAGCCATGAGCATAACCCATATCACGAATGCGATGCTCAAAGACAAGGAAACTTTCAAAGGAAGCTCATTCTCAAAAGAGCTGCAAAAGCTCCTTGATGAGGGCATTCTTGTGGCTCACAACGCAAAGTTCGATTGCTCAATGCTTGAGGCGGAAAACATGAAAGTCCCTCAAAAGATCTGCACTCTCAGAGTTTCCAGATATCTGGACAAAGACAATGTCATTCCGGAGTATGGACTCCAGTTCCTGAGATACTACCTTGACCTTGATGTGGATGCCCATGCCCATGACGCAGAGGATGATGTGAAGGTGCTCCATGCCTTGTTCCAAAGGCTCATATCAAAGATGATCGAAGAGGAGGGAAGCGAGGAGAAGGCCATAGAGAAGATGCTTGAGATCTCTGAGAGACCATCTCTCTTCACAAGATTCAATTTCGGGAAATATAAGGACAAGCAGGTTGAAGAGGTCCTCAAAACGGACAGAAAGTATCTGGAGTGGCTCCTGAAGACCAAGCTTGATAACAAGGAGGATGATGAGGATTGGGTATACACCTTGAAACATTACCTTGACAGATAGTGCGCAAGTAGTATCGTTTGTATGGAAAGGAGGTTTCGTCATGGAAGACAAGAATGACAAATCGCAGGAACAAGGCGAAAAAAAAGAACCGCCTTGGAAGAAGCTTGAGGAAGAGGTCAGGAAATACAAAGCGAATCCGAATTTTGTCCCCAACAAAGGACGAAACTTCACTCCTCGGTACAGTTTCCCGTCTCAAAGACGATTCGGCAGATGAAGCCCCGACGGATAAAAGACGTTGGGGCTTGTTTTTTAAAATTGACACTGATAATTATTAATGTAATATCTAAGTAGAAATGAACCAAAAGGAGAAAAAGATGAAAAAAGTGGTTTTTGTCGCTCACCCGATCAGCGGCGATGTTGCCGGAAATGTGAAAAAGGTTCTTGCCATTTGTGCGGAAATACACAGGGGGGGTAATATCCCCGTTGTGCCGTACATAGTTTCACTTCAATACTTGGACGATACAATCATTGAAGAGCGCAGGCTGGGCATTGATGCAAACCTCATTTGCTTCCACAAGCACTTCATTGACGAATTGTGGCTGTTCGGTAATCGTATCTCCGAAGGAATGAAGGAAGAAGTCATCCTTGCAATTGCACTAGGGATTCCAATTGTAGCAAAAACTCCAGAAACACAAAAGGCTTTGGATGAGCTAGTCAAAAAACTTTGATGCCTTAAGATTCCCAAAAGACCCGTTTTTTAGGCGGGTCTTTTTTCTTTCAATTTTCCATATTTTCGTGTAATGTAGACGAACATGCAGAAACACAACGAAACAATTCTATCATTCGAAGATCTGTCCTTTGAGTTCGGACACAACAAGCCTATTCTAAACGAGGTCAATTTTTCCATAAGGAGAGGAGCAAAGATGACCCTCATGGGACAGAACGGCTCCGGCAAAAGCACCATATTCAATCTGATCACCCACCACTACAAGCCTGAATCCGGAAAGATGCATATTGGCCAAGGCATATCCATCGCCATAGCAAAACAGGTCATTCCAAGAAGTGATATTCATTTCACCGTCAGACAGTTCTTTGAGAACTGCTTTGACAAGAAGATGTATGACATAGAGCCGAAGATAGAGAAGATACTTGATGTGGTGAACTTGAAAGCTCCATTGGAAAGGGAAGTCGGGACATTCTCAGGAGGACAGCAGGCTAGGCTCCTTTTGGCCTCAGCACTCATACAGAACCCCGATCTCTTGCTCCTTGATGAGCCCACGAACAATCTTGATAAGGAAGGAATTGCGCATCTGACAAAATTCCTGGTTGAATACGAGAAAACGTGCATCGTCATCTCCCATGATGCCGACTTCTTGAATGCCTTTACTCACGGAGTCCTCTACTTGGATATCCATACGAAAAAGATAGAGCAGTATGTCGGAAACTACTTCGATGTGGTTGAACAGATATCTGCAAGAATTGAAAAGGAGAACATGAAGAATGCCCAGCTTGCAAAAGAAATCCAAGAGAACAAGGAAAAAGCAAACTTCTTTGCCATGAAAGGAGGTCAGATGAGGCTTGTGGCAAAGAGGATGAGAGAAAAAGCAGAAGAACTTGAGGAAGAGAAGGTGGATGTCAGAACGGAAGATAGGACAATAAGAAAGTTTACGATCCCAGGACAGCCAGAGGTCATCGGAGAGATAGTTCATATATCAAAATTCTCCATATTCAAGAATCACAAGAAGGTGGCAAGAAAAGTGAACCTCTCTTTGAAGAGAAATCAGCATTTGTTGCTCACAGGACCTAATGGCATCGGGAAGAGCACTTTGCTTGAAGCCTTGGCGACCCATAAAGCAAAGGGTACAAAAATAAACCCGAGTATACGAGTCGGATATTACAGGCAGGATTTCTCCACCCTGAACTTCGAGGATACTATCTTCAAATCCCTCATGGAGGTCATGGACAAGGATATTGAGCAGGAAATGAGATCTGTCGCTGCAGGATTCCTCATAACTGGGGATATGATATATACCAAGATTGGGTCTCTTTCCGAAGGACAAAAAGGGCTTGTGGCTCTTGCAAGACTTGTGCTTCAAAAGCCAGGACTTCTGATACTTGATGAGCCTACGAACCATATCAATTTCAGACATCTGCCTGTGATAGCAAAGGCCTTAAGCGAATACCAGGGGGCTATGATACTCGTAAGCCACGTGCCAGAATTCGTCAAACAGATAAGAATCGATGAGGTTTTTGATTTGGAGAAGTAGCTATCCTTGACAAACCATCCCTCATTTGCTATACTCACAGAGTAAATAAATCTCATTTAGAGATTGATCTCACTGAATCTAGCGTGGAAATGTCGCAGAATCCGTGCGACATTTTTACAATAACAAAACGGTATTTTGCCGTTAAAACAATTTAATATGTATAGAAGACAAATAAGAACCGTCGCGCCTTTCAGGAAATACTCTGACAACAGAGGCCCTAGGAGACCTGGCACGGAGAGAAGCGAGCCTTCGCAGTCAAGCGAAAGACCTCACTCAAGTTATACAAGCACATCAAGACCTGCTTTTTCCAATCAAAGCAGGAGGCCTTCGTTTGGAGGCGGATCTCGCTTCGGGGGAGGAAGAAGCAGATTTTCTGGTGGACAAAGAGGTGGTGGAAGAGGGAATATGGGCCAGAACATCCATTACTCAAAATTCATAAACAAAGCTGTCATCACGGAAGAGATCGCAAAATTCGTCCCTGATCATCTTTTCAAGGATTTCAACATAGACAACAGGATCAAAGCCAACATCTTTGCAAAAGGATACAGCGAACCGACCCCGATACAGGACAAGATAATCCCGCATGTTTTGCGCGGATCCGATGTCGTAGGTATTGCAAACACGGGAACAGGAAAGACAGCTGCATTCCTCATTCCTCTCATAAACAAGGTTCTTTTGAACCCAAAGGAGGAGATACTGATCATAGTCCCGACAAGGGAGCTCGCCCAGCAAATAGAGGAGGAATTGAAAAGCTTCACGGCAGGAATGAAGATATATTCCGTATGTTGCGTCGGAGGTGCGCCCATTGGAAGACAGATATCACAATTGAAATTCTGGAACAATTTCGTCATAGGAACACCCGGAAGGTTGAAAGACCTTGTGAACAGAAAGGTATTGCATCTCAAGCCTTTTTCCACGATAGTCCTTGATGAAGCGGACAGAATGCTTGATATGGGATTCATCGCCGATATGAGACTTGTCATGTCCCAGATGTCCGCAAAAAGGCATACTCTGTTCTTCTCAGCCACCGTATCGCACGAAGTAGAGAAACTCATCAAAGAGTTTTTGAGAGAACCGGTGACTATTTCCGTTAAGACAGGAGATACCTGCAAAAGCGTGGAACAGGACGTGGTAAGGCTCTGCGGGAAGGAGAAGATAGATGTCTTGCACGAACTTTTGAAGAATCCTGAGCTTTCCAAAGTTCTCATATTCGGAAGAACGAAGCACGGCGTTGAGAGGCTTTCAAGGACTCTCGCAGAGAGGGGCTTCAAAGCAGACTCCATACACGGAGACAAGAACCAGGGAGCAAGACAGAGAGCGCTCGGCAAATTCAAAGATGACCATATAAAGATACTTGTTGCCACGGACGTGGCCGCAAGAGGGCTTGATATACCTGATGTGACTCACGTCATAAACTACGACGTCCCAGCCACCTATGACGACTATGTGCATAGGATAGGAAGGACAGGAAGGGCCAACAAGAAAGGGAAGGCTCTGACATTCATAGGATAAATACAAAAGACGGATGCATTACATCCGTCTTTTTGCATTCACTTCATGACCACTTGATGCGTTGAAAGACCTTCAGTATATAGTTTTTGGATGTCGGAAGAGGAAAGAATACTGGTATAAATACGGACATCATCAAGATACCCATTATAAATGTTTACTGCACCCCCACCATTCGTTGCACCAATAAAATAAGGGGATGTGATATTAGGTGCTCCGACTTGATTAGCAGAATATTCCAATTTCCCATCAGTATAAAGTTTTACCGTAGTGCCGTCATAACTAAGAGTGCAAAGATGCCACACACCACCACCCACAGATGTAGAGCCTTTTATTACGCTTAAATTTTGATTACCGACTCCTCCACTGCAAACATTTTTAGTGTAAGAACCTATGGAAAGATATGACCTATCATTACCTACGGTATAAGACCCCGCAAGAGCATAAATCATAATATCTGTCATATAATTTTTTGTCCATGCGGAAATTGTTGCCTGACTTGGTGGCAATAGAGCAGTCACGAAATAATCGCCTCCATCAAAACCATACGTTCCTTTGTTGTTGTATCCGCTCGTTGAATAATATGTCGGAGATACTCCTATTGATGTAGTTGAAATATTGTAACCGCTACCAGACGAATCTAACAGTACATTCGGAGCATCAAACAACCATTCTCCCACCAATTGATCTCCAATGGAGTGAAGTGTGGAGGAATCAAATCGTATTCCTGCAGTTATTCTCGCTCTGTCTCTCAAACCTGTTATATTCGTATAGATAACGGAAGAGAGTATGCCTACGATGGCTATGACTACGAGGAGCTCTATGAGTGTAAATCCGCGTTTGTTCATGAGAGTATTATATAATAAATCGCAAATCAAGCAATGTCATTTAAGTTTT
>JBAYMB010000005.1:0-22101 GCA_041663745.1 Minisyncoccota bacterium | reverse complement strand
GGGTGCGTCAATGCAACCGATTTTGGGCTTGTATGCAAATGTTCGACAAGCTGTCTTTTGAGCCCGATTCTCGCTTCAAAACTGAAAAGTGCATTTCAAGCAAACGCCATAAACGGGGAAAGTGCTCGCATCACGGAAGCCAATCCGATAACAGTTCCACACGATGACAAGTGCCATTCAGACGGAAGCGGCAGTTGTGTTGATGTGAATTTTGACAGCAAATCGACTGATGTGCCAGATGTTAAAAATCTATATGAAATATTTGCCAGTATGGGACTACATGCTGTCTATGAGACGCAGGACTGTCCAAAATACGAAGCTGTCGGAGTAAACTGTCAATTGTACAGAACATCAACCCCCGTACCTTCTTTTCATGTAGAACTTCAATAAAAAGATAAATAATATGTCAAAAAAAATATCAACCATCATAATAATATTGGTAATCCTCGGCATAATCGGCGGCCTTCTTTTTTTCTACTTCAGGAATACCGAAACGACGCCGACCCAACTTTTCACAGAGCCGACGACAGAGAACCCTTTTGGCAGCAGTCCGGTGAACAAGACCCCTGTTACAACAAATGTAACTGACAATGGACAAAGCACTATTGTTAAAAACACAGCAAAGCTAATACAGGTATATAAAAATCCGAACTCTGGAGCGGTATTCTTCACGAATAAGAATCAAAGTGATGTCCTAAGGTTCATAGACAGAGCGACCGGCAATGCATATGAGTATATTCCTGAGTCTCAAACGGGGGAGGCAAGCAGGATCACAAACACTACCATACCGAAGATTGAGGAAGCTATTTGGTCCTTGGACGGCAACAGCGTCGTTTTGAGATATCTTGACAATGAAACGGACAATATCGTCAGCTTCTCGGCAAAGATAAGCATAAGTTCAAGTACGGCAATGGGAGAGATGAACGGCTCTTTTCTCGCCAAAAACATCAAAGAGCTTGTGACAAATCCTTCCGGCAACAAGATCTTTGAACTTTTGAACAAAACGGACGGCGGCTCATACGGGATAACAGCTTCCTTTGATGGATCGGGGAAAAAGCAGACTTTTGATTCCCCGGTATCCTTCTGGAACATCTCTTGGCCTAAGGAGGGCATCATAACCCTCACCACGAAGCCTTCATTTCAGGATCCGGGGTTCCTCTTCTTCTTCAACACACAAACCGGATTAATGGACAGAGTACTTGGCAATATAGCTGGTTTGTCCACACTTACAAACAATGACGCGAGCCTTGTAGCCTATTCAACGAGCGAGAGCGATTCCTTCACCCTGGATGTCTATGATGTCAAGAAAAAAACATCTTCGGGACTGAGCATGCAGACCTTGGCCGACAAATGCGTTTGGGGAGTCAAGAATAGTGCCGTTCTATACTGCGCAGTACCGCAAGGGCCTACATCTGATTCCTATCCTGATGCTTGGTATCAAGGAACGGAATCTTTCAACGATGCTATCTGGTCCATCAATATGGCGAATGGAGCAACGACGCTACTCTATCAAACAGAAACAAATGATATTTCATTTGATGCGTTCGATCTGAAGGTAAGCGCCAATGATCGATATCTGTCCTTCTCGAGCAAGAACGACTTGAGCTTGTGGCTTCTTGATATCAGGGAATAGAAAAATCGCCACCAGAACGGTGGCGATTTTAATCTATATATTTTATGATGACCCTTCTCGCCTTTCCTTCTCCTGTAGATTCCGTCTTTATGTTCGCCTCTCCCGTCAGAGCTCCGTGTATTATGAGCCTTTCGTATGAGGACATCGGTTCCATCTCCACATTCGATCTCATGTCCCTTGCCCTGTTCGCAAGCATGCCTGCTTTCATTTTGAGCTTATCAATGAGGTTCGCCCTGTAATCGTTCACATCTATCGAAAAATCGGACATTTCCTCAACCCCTTTCCCGGCTATCCTTCGCACAAGATGGGACAGGGCTTTGAACGTCTCTCCGCCATCGCCGATGAGGAGCCCCGATTCCTGTGTTTTTATGATGAACAGCCTTTTCTTCGTCAGAGAGTCGTCAGTGACCGAAATATCGTCAAACCTCACACCCATGGTGGTGAGAAGGTTCTCTATCAGTTTTAATATCTCCGAGGTTTCCATATAATCCTAATATACATCATTCAGGATTTTTTGCACCTCTTGATAAAAACTGTATTTATGCTTTTATCATCTCCTTTTCCTCTTGACGTAGAACTCCTGCCCTATGGCGAATATGCTGCTTGTAATGAGGTAGAGGGACACTACGGCAGGGAAGCTCTTGGCAATGAAGAAGATGATCACTGGCATGACGTATTTCATCTGCATATTCATACTCCTCGCGAGCTCGTCCTTGAATTGCGGCGCTGTCTTGTTGCTCGGGTCCTTCTTCGCCACTTTCGGCATCATGATCTGCATCTGCAGGAATTGAGTGACGGCTGCCAGTATGGCAAGCACTATGCTTTTGTCAGCGACGTTTATGCCGAACATGACCATGTTGATGGCCTCTGGAACCTTTGTGAAGGAATACAAAAGAGTATGGTTCAGATCGGGAAGCCCGCCTTTGAGGAAAACATAGTACAAGGCGAGAAGCACTGGAAGCTGTATGAACATGAGCAATATGCCGGAGAAAGGATTGATGCTTTTTTCCTTGTAGAACTGCATCGTCTTTTCCGCCTGCATCTGCTTGTTATCCTTGTATTTCTGCTTTATCGCCTCAAGGTCAGGTTCAAGCTGTTTCATTTTGAACTGGGTTTCTACTGATTTCTGGGAAAGAGGGAAGAGTATCGCCTTTATCAAAAGGGTGAAGGCTACGACAACAAAGCCGACATTGTGCCACGGAATGACGGCAATGAAGAAAATAAGGCCGTTGTACAAGGGTGCGTAGAAAAAAGTGTTGAATATGTAGCTCATATGAAAGTCATTCTATCTGAAAAACGGCAAATAGACAACTTAAACAAGGAGGTTTGCCTTGCGCATGATATTTTCCATATCTTTCCTCGCCTCAGCAAGAAAGGACGGGTTCTTTGAATCCTTGACGAAAAAGACCATGGTCTTCTTTGTTTTTGGATTAAGATCGGGCAGTTTCTCCTCAACGAATCCGCGTATCTTCCTTTTAACGCCATGCCTGCCCACAGAGGTCTTCTCAACTCTCTTTGGGACTACTATCGCAAAACTTGTCCTGTCACTGTCCTTTCTAGATATCTTGGCATACAGAAAAGTTCCAGGAATATTGAGCCCGGTCTTCATCGTCTCTCCTATATCAGCTCTTCCTGCCCTGTATTTCTTGGGGAACATTTGCAAGGGGAGTATATCAAAAAATGGCCCTTGAGGCCATTTTTATGATACTGCCAATCTGACCCTTCCTTTCTGTCTTCTCCTCTTTATGGTGTTCCTGCCATACTTGGTCTTGTTCCTGACCAGAAAGCCATGGGTCTTCGTCCTCTTCTTTTTGTTCGGTTGGTATGTTTGCGACATAATGAGGGAGTATAAATCAAAAAAGAATAAATGTAAAGCTTGAATCTTCTAAGGTTTGCCCATACAATGTCACTCTTGAACGCGCAGCGGTATGAACGAATTTGCATTTTATTTTTTTATTTTTAAAAAATTTTTTGAATTTTTCTTATCCACTTTTTATGCACAGCTTATGAACAAAAATAAATTTCAATTAATCGCCCTCTCAACTTATAATTAAGCCTCAATGGTAGAAAACAAAACACTTTGGAATAACGTGCTGGCGCAAATAGAGATCGGTGTCTCGAAGGCCAATTTTGGCATGTGGTTCAAAGGAACGCATATCATGAAGCAGGAGGATGGAACGGTCTTTTTGGGCGTCCCTAACGTCTTTGTGAAGGACTGGCTCGTGAACAAGTATCACAAGGACATAATCAAGCATTTGAGGGCGTTCGGGGAGCATATAAGGAACGTCGAGTACGTAGTCTCCAAGGAAGAGGCGAAGACAGAGATGAAAGATGTGGTGCAAAGCCATAATGAATTGCCTCTTAGTGATTTCTATATAAACAAAGAGGATGGATTGAACCCGAGATACACATTCAAGACCTTTGTCATAGGCCCATTCAACGAATTGGCCCACGCTGCATCGCAAGCGATCTTGAAAAGGACAGCTACGTACAATCCGCTTTTCATATTCGGAAGCACAGGACACGGAAAGACCCATCTGATACAAGCCATCGGCAACAGCTTCAAAGAGAACGCTTCCGGCAAAAAGATCTTCTACATGACCTCTGAGAAATTCGCCAATGACTATCTGAATTCCTTGAACAGCGGGGAAATAAACATATTTAAGGAAAAATATAAGAAATATGACGTGCTCATAATCGACGACATCCAATTCCTCTCATCAAAGACGAAGACCCAGGAGGAGTTCTTCCATTTGTTCAATAATTTCCATGACAGCGGAAAGCAGCTCATCTTCTCCTCGGACAAGCATCCAAACTTCATCACGGATATTGAGGACAGGATAAAATCAAGGTTCAACGCCGGAATGATCATTGAGATACAGAAGCCTGATTTTGAATCAAGGATCCAGATCTTCAGGAAGAAAGCCTCTCTCATCAAACTAGACCTCTCTGACGAGATGGTTGAGTTCTTGGCTTCCAATGTGGAAGGGAATATAAGAGAGATGGAAGGTGTTTTGAACCTCATCCTCTGCCAAACCCAACTGAAGAACAAGGAATTGAACATAAATGAGGTTAAAGAACTCATAAAGAACACTGCCAAACCGAAGAAGAACACCTCTATCAAGGATGTTATAAGGGTGGTTTCCGACTTTTACGGCATAGAGGAGGCCACAGTATCGGAAAAAGGCAGGAAAAAGGAGGTTATAAAACCAAGACAGGTGATCATGTACATTCTCAGGGAGGATTTTGACATATCTTTCCCTTCCATAGGAGACAAGCTCGGCAATAGGGACCATTCAACCGTCATTCACTCATATGAGAAGATAAAAAATGAGATAAAAACCGATCCAGAACTGGCGCAGGAGATAAATCAGATACGTTCGATGTTGAAATAGTTGTTGATAAGATATGTATAGTGAGTTCAAAAGAATGTTTAGATGTTATGGATAAAAACTTTATAATTTGAAAAGGAGAAATATATAAACAAACAATGAGTGTAAAAAATATAATAAGGTTTGGGAATATGGTCAAAAATAAGGATGAATAAATTATAAACAAATAAACATTACTAATAATAAATATATAATATGAAAATAGAGTGTGTAAAAGAAAAACTTCATATGGCGGTATTGAAAGCAGAGAAGATAATCGGGAAGAACGCGAATATCCCGGTATTATCCTGTTTATTATTCGAGACCAAAGGTAATAATTTGATCATCAGATCGACTAATTTGGATCTAGGTCTTGAAGTATCAATTTCTGTAAGGGTTCTTGAGCAAGGGAAGGTTGCCATACCGGCACAGATCATAAGTGGTTTTCTAAACAACTCTATTGATGACAAGAATGTGAATATTGAGGTTGTGGATAATATATTGAAGATAAAGACACAAACCAGCGAAGCAAATATAAAAACCTTGCCGACAGACGATTTTCCGACAGTCCCTATGATAGATGAAGGAAAGGTCTGCAAGATAAGTTCAAAAGACCTTGGGAATGGCATCAAATCGGTCATATACAGCGCCTCAACATCAAGTGTCAAACCAGAGCTCGGTAGTATCTATATCTATTCAGGAAACGATGGTCTGTATTTTGTCGCAACCGATTCTTTCAGGCTTGCGGAGAAGTTTGTGAAGACGAGAAAATCTGTGGATCTGCCTGGAGTGCTCATCCCATTCAAGAACGCAGCGGATATCCTTAAAATAATCGATAATACGGATGAGGATATAGAGATAAATTCGACCAAAAACCAGATATCCTTCTCTTTCAGCGGCCTATACCTCGTTTCAAGGGTCATAGACGGCACTTTCCCGGATTATAAGCAGATCATCCCGAAAGAAGAAAAGACAAAGGTTATTGTTTTGAAGCAAGATCTCGTAAACTCGCTCAAAATATCGAACATCTTCTCCGATAACTTCAATCAGATACATATCGCGGTGAGATCCGGGGACAAGAGCATACAAGTGAGCACAAAGAATGCCAATGTAGGGGAGAATACCAATAAGATAGATGCGAACATCGATGGGGAGAGCGTAGAGGTGAATTTCAACTACAAATACATCATAGACTGCCTCTCATCCATTCCCTCAGACAGCATTTCCTTGTCTTTCAACGGCATAAACAAAGCTTTGGTCATAAGAGGGACATCGGACAAGACATTCACATATCTTGTCATGCCTATGAACAGGTAGTTTTTATATGAAAAACAAAAAAGCTAAAATCATCGGGTTCGATCTTGATTGCGTCTTGTTGGATTTTCACGATGCGCTCATGGCGTACCACAACAGGGTATATTGCGACTCCTTCAAGATGGAATGCCCCGTCAATTTTGCCGAACTTCAGGCATTGTGGGGAGGCGATGCGGCCAAGGCTGAGAATGAGACCGTAGATTTCTATGAGTCCAAAGAGCACATGAACGCAAGGCCTATACAAGGCGCCATAGAGGGGATCGAAAAGTTGAAAAAAGGCAATACACTTTACGTCGTCACGGTCAGACCTGACGTTTCAAAAGAAAAGACCCTTGCTTGGATAGACAAGAATTTCCCAGATACTTTTTCCGGTGTCTATTTCACCAATGAGTTTCATGGCGGCGGCATAGTTTCAACGAAAGCTCGCGTCTCTAAGGAACTCGGAATAGAGGTCTTTGTTGATGATTCCTTAGAAAGGGCAAGAGAGATATCAGAAGCGGGTATCCCAGTTCTTCTACTGGACACGCCATGGAATCATGAGAAAGTTTCGGGTCTGATAACGAGAGTTAATTCCTGGGCGGAGATCATGGAGAAATTAACCAAATAACATGTTTGATATAGGCTCATATCTGGAAAAGTTCAAAAATCTTTCGCAGTCGCGGAACTTCCTGCGGGATTCTGTGGCCTTGGCCGTAAAGGAAGCTTGCGGTTTTGATATAAAGACGGAGAATATTATCGTTAAGTCTGCTGTTGCCAGGATAAATGCAAGACCGGTAATAAAAACAGAGATCTTTTTAAAGAAAGAGAAGATACTCAAGATATTGAAGGAGAAAACCGGGGGGAAGGTGGTGGATATACTATAGAACTTGTGAAAGTTTGATCATATGCGATAATATACGAAGAGACAGTCGCATTGATTTAGTTAGATAACCGTGTTAACCTAAAAAAATGAATTTAGAAAATACAAAAGAACAACTAAGATCGTTCTTGGGGGGCAAGATATTGACTTTTTCAATCACCAAATACAGCAATGGAGAATGGATCGCCTCATGCAATGAGATACCTGCGATAATGACGGGGGGCCTGAACAACGATATTGCCTATATGGACAGGATGATAAGGGAGGCGATCTTGACCGCTGCCGGCATTGATCTGGAATATTCGGAGACCGTACTTAAATTTATCGATCTGAACAGCCAAAAAACAAAAAGATCCCTGATGTCTAACCTGTTTTCTCGTGTAATTCCCAATATTAACAGAGAAGCCAGATATGCCGTCTGTTAATGATTACAGGGAAATAAAGCTTGTTAATGGCGAATTCGTTAACAAAATAAAAAATACCACTCAGAAAGAGTGGATGAAAGCTTGTGAAAAATTGGGGCTTCGTGTTTTTCCTGCCCATGGAAAAGGGTCTCATTGCGCGGTTTATAAAGACAGTTTGTGCTTGCCAAGCAATAGTGATTGCTGTGTGGTAACTATTCCGGGGAACATATACGCTAATTTTCAAAGAGATCTGGTCAAAAAGATCCTTTTTCATGGCATACAATCTGGAAAATACAGCGAGAATGATATTTGGAGAGCTTTGAGTGTGATCAAATAAATCGGACAAAATTATCATTTTTCTCCCTCTTGCGAGGGCCAGGCCGAAGCCATTTGTGCTCACAGTTTACCTTTAAAGTGGTTAAAAAGTCAAGATATTGACTTTTTACGTGATATCTGGTACACTTTTATCAGGTGCGATTCATTTCGCACGCTCTTTTAAAAACAAGAAAAAGAAAGAAGGTAACTGACCATGTCAAAAGGCATGCTCGGTATGCTTTCGCTCTCCGAAGTTCGGGGACCGAAGGCGGACTTGGACGAGAAGTTGGCAAGCGAAAACGGGAAATTTTACCTGGAGATGTTGAAAGACATTCTCCGGCTAAACCCACCGGTACAAGTTGGATCTGTGGCGACGGGGTTTCCCCTTGCCAAGACCAATATCAAGGAAGCGCTCCGCGAAGCGGAGAACTTCCACAAGAAGGCTTTCGGTGGTCTCTTCAAGAAGGGTGTGAGTTTGGAAAAGCTCTTCGTCCTTCCTGAGACTTTGCCATGGCAGAACGTCATTGCGATCTTCGTTCCGAAAGGGGCGGATTATGGCGCAGACATCAAAGCTATGGCGAAGGCTCGCAAAGGTCTCAACGTCTACGAAGAGGAGAAAGTGAACAGCTACTCCAATTCGCAGGCGGAAGGCCGTCATCGCCTCTACATTATCGAGCGCTCCGAGCGTCCGACGAAAGAGACGATGAACATGTCGCCTGACCAGCTCGTTGAGACTGGGAAGCAATTTCTTGGCCTCGGGGCTTACGCCATCGCGATGGGAAACTATCATGAGGCGACAGGGAGCTATTTGGATTCTGGGGAGACCGTAACTTGGTTTCCAAAGGATTGTCTCTCTGACGGCCGGGTTGCGAGCGGTTACTGGCATCCGGGCAGCGTGGGGGTCAGGTTCAGCTGGAACCACTCGGGCGACTCGCATCCGGACTGGGGGGCTCGCTTGGCAATCGAGGTTTCCCTTAAGCCTTAAAGCTTCTTTTCTTAACCCTTACACGGGCCCGAACGCGACTTGTCGCGGTCGGGCCTTTTCTATATAATCAAACTAGGTTGTAAAGTTGGTTTTGTCCAAAAACAAAATGACAATTTACCTAAAAAGAAATTGCTTGCCATTTTTCATACTATGCTCGGCATACCACGGGAAGAACTCAGAAAGTCCTGAAAAAGATTTTCGGTGCAATGGAAAAAGAATGGCAAAAGTCTCTCTGACGGCAAGGTTGCGAACGGTTACTGGAATCCGGACAACGTGAAGGTCAGGTTCAACTGGAACCACTCGGGCAACTCGAATCCGAACTGGGGGGCTCGCTTGGAAATTTCTCGCAAAAAGGAGCTTAATCAGCTCCTTTTGTGTTGATATAATTGAGCCACCCATTTGCCATTTTTGAGATCTCTATGATCTGGCTTGAAAGATGCAAATAGCTTTTTTCTCCGATGATACAAAGCTCATTTTCTGTCCTTATGAGATTCTGCAAAAGCCCGATTCTTATTCTTAATAGCTCCAAAGGCTCCTTTTTGGAGTATTTTGATTTCAGAGCGGACTCTACGGCAAGGGACAGGATCTCAATGCAGGTTTTTTCCACAATAGAGTGCAAGCCGAGCTTGTCGCGCTTGGGAAGCTTTTGGCCCAAGACATACATATCTTTGTATAGTATCCTTATCTTATGAATTATAGGGATCGTGTTGTCGGGGGGGGCATCATAGTTTGAATTTTTGTGATGTAATATCCATTGATAATCTTTTTCTTGCCTGGAAGAACTTCTCCCTGGGTAAGAAGTCAAAACCCGAAGTTGCCCATTTTGAGCTTGAACTTGAAGAAAACCTGTTTGATCTTCATCAGGAACTTCTATCCGAAGCTTGGAAGCCAAGACCTTACGTAAAATTCTCGGTTTGCGACCCCAAGCTCCGTGAAATACACAAAGCCGATATACGGGACATGATCCTATACCAAGCTGTATACCAATCATTATATCAGATATTCGACCCGATCTTCATCTTTGATTCATATTCATCCCGCAAAACCAAAGGCACTCATGCCGGAATAGAACGATTCGTGGAATTTTCAAGAAAGGTCTCAAGCAATTACAGAGCTGGAGGATATGCCTTGAAATGCGACATTAGGAAGTTCTTTGATTCCATAGATCACAAAATACTGCTTGGTTTGATGAGGAAGAGGATTTCTGACAAAAAACTCATGACAATCATTGAAAAGATAATCTTTTCTTTTGAAAAAAGCTCTGGCAAAGGATTGCCTCTCGGTAATGTCACAAGCCAGCTTTTTTCAAATATCTATCTGAACGAGCTTGATCAGTTCATAAAACATGAATTGAAAGCAAGATATTATATACGATATTGCGATGATTTTGTGATCTTGAGCGATTCTTTGGAGTTTCTTGGTCTTTGTTTGGAAAGAATAAGGCATTTTTGCCAGAAAGAACTTCTTCTTGAACTTCACCCGGACAAAGTTCACACAAGAAAGCTTAATTCCGGTGTGGATTTTCTCGGATATATCTGTCTGCCGCACAGGAAGGTTTTGAGGACGAAAACCAAAAATAGAATTTTAAACAAGATAAAAGAACTCAAAGAAAGTTTTGATAAAAGGGAAACAAGCCAAGAAAAGCTTGGAGAGGTCATATCATCATATTCGGGAATGCTCGGGCACTGCAGGGGAGAGAAGACAAAAGAACAGATAGAAAGGATCTTTTGGGATTAATTCGTTATTTTGATCGGCACCGAGACCTCCCCTTTGTTATAAGCTTTGTCATACACAACCACTTTCAGGACATTCTCATATGATAGGGAATCCATGGATGAGGGGACAAAATTGAATATGAAAGGGTAGGTATCGGTCGTTCCGATGAGCTCATCGTTCAAATAAAAGCTCGCTTTTTCTATAGGATATCTCGCGTTTGTCGTGAATACCGCCGTTATCCTGCTATCCTTGCCGTACGAAGAGTTCGATTGGGGCGAGAGGAGAGTGATCTTCGGCTTGTTGGTTTCTGTGTGGACATCGTCATACAGCGTTGGTTTGGAAGGGAAGGTCTGCGGATGATTGAGAAGCCATTTTTGGACCGCATATTCCCAAGAATCAAACTGGGAATCATCAGACGGGTTTGAAGGAGCAGGCCCTGTCGGGTCTTTCCTATTGACCCAGTACAATATCGAGTGCACGTTCGGAATGGCCTTCTCAACCTTTGTCTCTTGCGGGGTCAGGTTGGTAGCGAGCTTGCCGGATATTCTGTCGATGAAATATGTCTCATTTCCCTGCCAAATGCCTTTGAGGGATGGCTTCAGATCAGGATCCATGGCTTTTGGTTTCCTGAACGTTTCCCCGGTCGTGCTTGCAAGAGCCGCGCCCATGAGCTCATGCCACATCGGCGCCACTATCATGCCTGCAACTTTCTTTTCCATGGGAGTGTTGTCGTTGTTCCCGACCCAAGCTCCGACCGAGACCTCTGGCGTGTATCCCAAGGTCCAGGCATCTTTGTAGTCATTCGTCGTTCCTGTCTTTGAGGCAACTTGCTTTCCCGGAAAGAAGAGAGGGGAGTTCGCTCCATATGCCGGTATCTTCGCCGCATTGTCAGAAAGGACGTCGGATATTGTCAGGGCCACATTCTCATCAAGGACGCTTTGCGGCTTAGGTTCGAATTGTTCCATGATATTCCCGTTCATATCCTCCACGGACAATATGCCGGTGTACGGGTTTCTGATCCCCTCATTCGCAAAGACGCCGTAAGCGCTTGTCATATCAAGAGGAGAGACGCTTCCGCTGCCCAAGACGAGGGTAAGTCCGTAGTTGTTCTCATCGCCCAGGCTGGTTATGCCCATGGATTCCGCTGTCTCTATACTGTCTTTGATCCCTGCGAGGTACAGCACCTTTACGGCAGGGATGTTCCTTGATTGGGCCAAGGCGTCTCTGAAGGATATCGGTCCCAAATACTGATCATCATAGTTCTCGGGCATGAAACAGGCGGTGGATGAGGATATGACGCTGTTTTTGTCTTTGGGCTCTCCCTGGGGCGTACAGGTGGTCTGGAACTCCGTCAGAACGTCAAAGACCACGGTATCGGGGGTATATCCCTTTTTGAACGCTGTTGCGTATACGAAAGGTTTGAATGTCGAGCCTGGCTGCCTGTTATATGAGATCGCCACGTTGAAATTGCCATCTATATCTTTGTCGAAATAATCCCTTGAGCCCACCATCATGAGTATTTGTCCTGTCTTCGGGTCGAGAGCCACGGCAGCGGCGTTCTCCGCATTGAACTTTTCCTCATTTTCAAGCGCGAATCTTTTCACTATCTCCTCGGATTTCGCTTGAAGGTCGTAATCCAAGGTGGTGATGACCTTGTAGCCGTTCTCTCGTACGGCATCTTCGCCGTATTTATCCACCAGATATTCCTTTATGAACTCGACGAAGTGCGGAGCGCGGATGCCGTATTTCTCCTGCGGAAGGAAGACAACATTCTCTTTCACGGCATCATCATATTCCTTTTGGGTGATGAACTTATTTTCCAACATCCTTGAAAGGACGAGCTTTTGCCTCAGATCGAGCTTGTCCCTGTGCTGTCCGTACGGGGAATAGTATGTCGGGGCTTTCGGGATCGCAGCAATGTATGCGGCTTCGGCCAAAGTGACCTCCGAGGCTTTTTTGCCGAAGAACGATTCGCTTGCTTCCTCAACCCCGTATATGCTTCCGCCGTACGGATTGCCATTCAAATATATTGAGAGTATCTGCTCCTTGCTCATAACCTTTTCAAGCTCTATGGAAAGGAACCACTCCTTCAGTTTTCTTGAGATCTTCTTCTCGCTCGTCAGAAGTGAGTTTTTTATGACCTGCTGGGTTATGGTGGAGCCTCCCTGGCTGAAAGAGCCGGACATGATGTTCGCGAACACGGAACGGATGAAAGAGGATATCTTTATTCCGCCATGCTGGTAGAACTCGGCGTCCTCTATGGCCACTGTTGCGTTCTTTATGTGCATCGAGATGTCCGCAAACGGGACAGACGTCCTTTTCGTGTTCTCATGGACATCGTACAGAAGTATCTTTCCTGTCCTGTCGTATATCTTCGTCGATTGGGCCACCTTCCTTGTATCAAATGAGGAAAGATCCGGCATTTTGAAGGTTGAGATCCAGAGGGCTATGAATCCGGCGAATACGAAAAACCCCAAGGTGCAAGCCAATAGCGCTTTTTTCTTCCAACTTATATGCTTTGAGAGCACGTCACGCCTTATCGCATGAATGACCCTTTTTGCCTTTGTTTTGAGCATCGTACGGGGGATTATATCATGACAGCCGTCTTTCTAAAAAGCCGTTCTTGTGATAAATTAGAGTCAATGATAAGCACGGATCCCAAAAGAATAGAGGAATTCCTTACGAGGGGAGTTGAGAATGTCTTTCCCAATAAAGAATTCGTGAAAAAACAGCTTGAGAGTGGTAAAAAGTTGAAAATGTATCTCGGTATAGACCCAACAGGACCAACGCTTCATCTTGGGCACATGATACCTTTGAAAAAATTGGCGGAGTTCCAAGCTCTGGGACACGAAGTAATACTTCTCATTGGTGATTTTACGGCAATGATCGGCGACCCTACGGACAAGACCTCGGCAAGGAAAAAACTGACAAGAAGGGAGGTTTTGGATAATTGCAGAATATACAAAAAACAAACCTCTGTCTTTTTGAAGTTTGGGTTCGGGGGAGCAAAGTTAAAATATAATTCCAAATGGCTTGCAAAACTTTCATTTGCAGAACTAATCGAGCTCGCTTCGCATCTTACGCTATCCCAAAACATCAAACGTTCGATGTTCCAAGAACGCTTGAAACAAGAGAAAGACATCTATCTCAATGAATTTCTATACCCTCTGATGCAAGGATATGACAGCGTGGCAATGGATGTTGACGGTGAGATTGGCGGGAACGATCAGATGTTCAACATGCTTGTCGGCCGCGATCTTTTGAAGAAACTGAAAAATAAAGAGAAATTCGTCATCACAATGAAGCTTTTGGAAGATACTTCAGGTAAAAAAATGGGAAAGACCGAAGGGAATATGATTTCAATAATTGACGATGAATTTGAAATGTTCGGAAAGGTCATGAGTTGGACCGATGGCATGATCTTGCCGAGTTTTGAGCTTTGCACAAATATTTCAATGGAAGAAATTGCAGATATCAAGAAACAGCTTGAAGGTGGGATGAACCCTAGGGATGCGAAAATGAGGCTTGCAAAAGAGATCGTGAAGATATATCACGGAGAGGAAAAAGCGGACAAAGCGGAGAAGAATTTCATAGAAACTTTCAAAAAAGGAGGCCTGCCGGAAAACCTCGAGGAAATAAAGGTTGAAAGCGGAAAATTGCTCTCCGAAACGCTTGTCAGTGCCAAGATCGTCGATTCAAAAAGCGAGTTCAGGAGGCTTGTCCTTGAGAACGCCGTGTCAAACGCTTTGAACAATGAAAAGATCACAGACCAGAACTATAAAGTTGAAAAAGAGATCACGCTCAAGATAGGGAAGAAGAGATTTGTGAAGATAGTCTTGTAGGTCCTGGCATTGTGGTATAATAGTGGAAGCTATGAATCAAACCTTTTACACTCTACATCAATATGAGCAGATATTGGACGCTTCAGGAAAGCGGTACTATTTGAAGATAAGGGACCTGCCTCAGGAGGACAAGCCAAGAGAGAAGATGTTGAAGCACGGCGTCTCTGTTCTTTCGGTGTCAGAGCTTCTGTCCGTGATCCTGAACACCGGCTCAAAGAAAGAGGGGGTTTTGGAGATGTCAGAGAGGATAATAAAGGGATATGGCGAAGGAGGGATCATGTGCGAGAAGGACCCCGCGTCCCTTTCAAAGAATTTCAACGTTCCCATCGTAAAGGCTACGCAGATAGTCGCTTGCGCCGAGCTCGGAAGAAGATTCTTCCAAAAGAACGATTTTTCATCTCCGATCGTCAGGACTGCAAGGGAGGTATATGAGTATGTCAAAGACATGCAGAACCTCTCAAAGGAGCATTTGCGCGGGATATATCTCAATGCCCATTACAAAGTGATACATGACGAGGTCATATCCATCGGAACGGTTGATGCGAACATAATACATCCGAGAGAGGTCTTCAAGCCGGCCATAGAGCATTCCGCCGTCGCTCTCATATTGGTCCATAATCATCCTTCCGGCATCACGACGCCATCCGAGGCTGATATTGCGATCACCGAACAGCTCGTAAAGGCCGGGAAGGTCTTGGGAGTTGACCTCATAGACCATGTCATCGTCACCAAGAACGCTTTTATAAGCATACCGGCGGAATATAATTAACCATTCATGATCATCTCCTCATACTACCCAATGCATATTGCCCGCTTTTGGTTCGTTAAGGACGAACCGAATCCAAACTTGATGTCCCATATCGCCCAGGGCGACTACGCCCTGACCCTTGTCGCTATACTCAGATTCTTTGAGGATTCCGTGATGAGCGAAGAGATGGATGAGAAGGTGAGGAGGATAAAGCTCGATCTCTTGAGAAGGACGATAGATGATCTTTTATACGTGAATGAGAATTATACGCTTGTATCAAAGACAACTAAATAAAATCCATGAAAAAAGATTTTGATATTTGGAACAAAAATAAAAAAGAGATACACACTAAAGCTGAAAATAAGCTATACCATGAGCGTGAAGTTTGGTGGTGCGCTCTAGGGGTGAATATCGGATACGAACAAGATGGTTCGAGCGAATCGGGAGAAAGGCCAGTTTTGATATTAAAAGGTATGAGTAAAAATACATGTTTGATAATACCGCTGACCACTTCATTGGAGAAACATAAATTGCGCGTTCCCATAGGTCTAGTTGGTGGCAAAAATGCATCCGCTCTGCTTTCTCAGATAAGAATTGTTGATACCAAGAGATTGATTAACAAGATTTGTTTCATAGAAAAAGTCGTTTTTGAACAGATAAGAAAAACCGCTAAAGACTTGCTTTAGCAGTTTCCCTCTTTTCTCCCTCTTGCGAGGGCAAGCCCGAAGGCACTTGTACCAGAAGTATATCAACCCCTATCATTAAAGTCAATATTAATACAACCAAATGAGAATCATCGCAATAGACCCGGGATATGAAAGGATGGGAGTGGCGGTCTTGGAAAAGACTGCGGGAAAGGAAACCCTTGTTTTTTCCGAGTGCTTCAAAACTTCGGCAAAGATAACTCATGACAAGAGATTGAGATTGATAGGACAGGAAGCGGAGAAGGTCATAAAGAAATACAAGCCTGAGGCGATGGCCATTGAGACATTATTCTTCGGCAACAACCAAAAGACCGCTATGCATGTCTCGGAAGCGAGGGGTGTCATGCTATACGTTGCCGCAGTGGCAGGACTTGTTGTAAAAGAATTCTCTCCTGTCGATATAAAGATAGCTGTGACCGGATATGGAAAAAGCGACAAGATGCAGGTGACCTCCATGGTGGAGAAGCTCATAAAAATAGGCAGAAAGATAGAATACGACGATGAATATGATGCGATAGCGGTGGGGCTAACGTACTTTGCCACTCAAAGAGGTCTTTGATCACCACTCATCCGAGCGACCGAACTCTTCCTCAAGGTCCTCTTCTTCCTCAAACGCTTCCTCCTCTTCGGCTACTCCATCAACAGGCGCGACTTCGTCAAAAGCATCAAGCACTCCATCGGATAAAGTGGCAGAGCCTTCCTTAGGCTCCTCCTCTCCCAGCACTTTTTCTTCCTCTTTGTTATTGCTTGCTTTAGCTTTCTTCTTGGTCATATATCGTCTTAATATTGTTTACGGTCTATATTCTCTTAAATTATATGAAAAATGCAAATGCAGGGAACTGTGGATAACTTTTATTCCGCATTCGTATACACCTCCTGCACATCCTCGTTGTTCTCCAAGTCCTCAATTAGCTTTTCAAGCGCCGGAGCGTCTGCTTCCGAGACTTCCACCATTGTCTTTGGCATCCAGCCTTCAGCTGTCCTCTCAAAGGCCCATGAAGCACTGCCAGAGCTTGCCAAGGAAGTGTTGTTTTGGGAAAGAATATGCTTTATCTCTGCTGCCGCCTTGTTCTTGTTCCCGGTCAGGCCTTCTATGATGAGAGCAACACCGCCGGGACCGTATGCTTCGTATGTGACCTCTTCCATCTGCTCCGCTCCTGCACCAACAGCTTTCTTTATGGCCCTCTCTATATTGTCGCTTGGCATGTCTACAGCCCTTGCCTTATCTATGGCAGATTTGAGTCCGGGGGAGAGCATGTTGCCGTTTGCTTTCTTTGCTTCCATCTGCAGGATCTTTGCCACTTTGGTGAAGACGGCGCTCCTTTGGGCGTCTGTCTTTGCTTTCTCTCTTTTTATCTTTGAGAATTTGTTGTGGCCGGACATATACTATGGAAATATAACACTAGGATTTTAAAAGACAAGGATAACTTGGCTTATTGGGAATAAAGAGTATTATTTGTGCATATGGACAATATTGGTAGGAAAACTGAAGGAAGTGTGGAAAAAGAAGGAAAAATGAACATTCCCGAGTTTGTTGATCTGACCGTTTGGGACACAGAAGAACTGCAAAGACAGATTTCGGAATCTTCTGATATAAGTTATATTCCAAAGGAAGTTTTAGAAAGCGCGATTTTTGATACTACTTTCGAGTGGCCGGCAAAACTCCCTAGGGGTTTTGATCCTGAAAAATTAATGGAAGAATCAAAAAACCCTGGATTGGGAATTCGTAAAATTCATGAAGAGGGGATAACAGGAAAGGGTGTCATCGTCGGTATTATTGACCAGAGGATATCTCCAGCACATTCGGAATTCAGAGCTAATATAATCAGTAACAAGGAATACTACGAGTCAAAAACCCTAGAAGAAGATACTGAAATTAGTATGCATGGTCCAGCCGTAGTCAGCTTATTGGCGGGTAGGACATGTGGAGTTGCTCCAGATGCGAAAGTTGTTTATGGCGCCGAGAATTCAGCAGTTGATGGTTTTTTAGGTTTTACCAGAGCATTGAAGGATATCATTGAATATAACAAAAAAAATGAGCCCAGAATTAAAATAGTAAGCGTTTCCAAGGGATATGATGAAGTTCCTGGAGTAAAAGAATGGCTTGAACTTAAAGAAGAAGCTAAAAGATTGGGAATAATCGTAATAGACAGCGATTATTTCAATGAGAATAATCTTACAGGCGGAGGTTCAAAAAAAGATAAAGATAGATTTGACGATTATGAATTACCATTGTTTTACAAAGAATCTGAAATGCAAACACCTTCTGTGGAAGATACAACACACAAACTTTCTCTAGTGAGCGAAGATATCAGAAAGAAATTTTTTGATAAATATAAATCAATCGAAAATTTTCTAAATAATAGAAAAGAGGAACTCTCAAATGATCTCATCATTCCATCTGATTATAGGACAATGGCTTCAGGTAAGGGTGATAGTGAATATCGATACGAGGCAAAGGGCGGTTGGAGCTGGGCCATACCTTATTTTTCTGGAGTATTTGCACTTGCTTTGCAGGTAAATCCAAACTTAACAAACGAGAAATTCTTGGAGATTGTCAGAAAAACTGCTGGTAAAAATAAAAAAGGAATAAAGGTTATCAGTCCATCGGGGATTATCGAAGAAGTAAAAAAGATGTAAATTAAAAAACAAGCTTGTCGGGGCTTGTTTTTTATAGTCCCAATCCTTTAACTTTCTTTCCCAAATGCTTCCTCGCTCTATCAGTTACAATCCTTCCTCTCGGCGTCCTTTCTATGAACCCAAGCTGCAAGAGATACGGTTCATACACTGCCTCTATGGTATCTTGTTCCTCTGAGAGTGCCGCTGCGAGGGTGTTTAGTCCCACAGGTCCTCCACTGAACTTCTCCTCTATTGCACAGAGCACTGCTCTATCCTCCGCATTCAGTCCCATCTCATCAATACTGAGCATCTCCAAAGCATTCTTCACTATATCGCTTGTAAGGTCCTGTTTGTTCACCTGGGCCAGATCACGGCTTCGTTTAAGGAGGTAATTGGCAGTTCGGGGCGTAAAACGGCTTCTTTTGGCTATTTCCTTCTTTGCTTCCGGATCGATCTTCACCCCAAGTATCCTTGCAGACCTTTCTATGATCTTTCCGATCTCCTCATCGCTGTAAAACTCAAGTTTGAAGACTCCCCCTGAGAATCTTGAGCGAAGGGGAGCGGAAAGCATGGCAATCCTTGTCGTTGCCGCTATCAAAGTGAAAGGAGGAAGCTCTAATTGTATAGTTCGAGCGCTTGGACCTTTGCCGATTATGATATCAAGCGATCCGGATTCCATGGCAGGGTAGAGGATTTCCTCTATGGTCTTGTTCAATCTGTGGATCTCATCTATGAAAAGGATATCGCCTGGCGCGAGGTTCGTCAGAATGGAAGCAAGGTCTCCGATCTTCTCGATCGCCGGACCTGATGTGGATTTTATCTGGGAGCTCGTCTCTTTCGCTATGAGGTTCGCAAGAGTCGTCTTGCCTAGTCCCGGAGGTCCGTAGAAGAGCAAGTGTTCTGGTGGATGGTTCCTTTGCTTGGCCGCTTGAAGCAAGATTCTGAGATTTTCTTTGATGTTCGTCTGTCCAATATATTCGTTCCAGGAAGTGGGGCGGAGGGTCTGGTCAAGGAATTTGACATCGCCACTTTGACGGCTCAATATCTCGCCATTTTTGGGATCAGCCTCCTTTTTGCCGTTTTTTCTTGACATAATGTTTTTGTATGCTATACTCTACCGAGAGCCTTCATTCGGGGCTTTTTGTTTTGCTCCTTCACGTTCTGAATATAAATCTCTAAACAATTATGCTCGCAAGAGCTTACGAGTTTCTCTTCAAGGACATTTTGGTCCATTTCTTCGGAAATGATGCTCGAGTCATCCTTAAAGATTAATTTAACTTTTCACCGCCAGGTTTAAAGTATTGCTTAGAGATTTATGTTTCGAACTTTCGTTCGTTAGGTTTTAAATCTCATTTTTATATTATTCCCATTAAAAACTTTTGCAAGTGCGTATATTTTTTATGACACGAAATTCTTCCAAGGTCCAAGCCTTTTTATATCTCCTCCTCAAGGTCTATGACCTTACCGAGCTCTTCCAAAGTGCTCACTCCTTTCAGCACTTTCAAGATGCCATCCTGCTTCATGTCCAAAATGTTCTCTGCCTCGGCGGCTTTTTTTATGTCCCTTTCGCTAGGGTTGTTTATGATGACCTCCTCTATGGCTTTCGAGGTTAGAATGGCCTCAACTATGGCTGTTCTGCCCTTGTATCCCGTGCCGTTGCATTTCTCGCAGCCGACAGACCCCCAGATCTTTTTGGTTTGTACGCCTGCAAGGTAGCTCTTATCGCTTATGCTTCCTATGATCCTCTCTATTATCTCTCGCTCCTTCTCGCTCGGGTCCTTTTCCTTCTTGCAGTACGGACAGAGCTTTCTCAAGAGCCTCTGGGCCATTGATACATTGAGAGCTGAGGTGATGATCTTCGGATTTATCTTCAAGTCTATAAGCCTTGGAAATGCGCCTGCTGCGGAGTTTGTATGGAGGGTGGAGAAAACCAAGTGTCCCGTGAGTGATGCGTTCACTGCTGTGCTTGCCGTTTCCGCATCTCTGATCTCACCGACCATGATGATGTCGGGGTCTTGTCGAAGAGCTGACCTCAGGCCTGTGAGAAAGGTATATCCTTTGTCATCCTCAACTTGGGTTTGGACTATGCCTGCCAGATGATATTCAATCGGGTCTTCGATGGTGATGATCTTTACATCGGGCGTATATATCTTTTTTAGGAATGCATACAAGGTGGTCGTCTTTCCTGATCCTGTGGGACCTGTGATTAGGAGCATGCCGTTCGGCTTGGTTATCTGTTCCAGCAGCATATCAAGAGTCCTCTTTTCTATGCCAAGCTCTTCCAAAGACACTGCAATGGACTTGGGGTTCAAAAGCCTCATGACGAGGGACTCATTGTATGCGCCCGGGAGGATGGAGGTCCTGATCTCTATGTCATTGTCTTTTATTTTAATACTAAACCTCCCATCTTGCGCTTCGTTCTTGACATTCAGCTTAAGACCGGAAAGGAGCTTTATCCTTGAGAGAAGAAGCCCGTATGTGCTTGTATCAAAGCGATATGTATCAATGAGGACTCCGTCTATCCTGAATCTCATTCTCACGGATTCTTCCTCTGGCTCTATGTGGACATCCGATGCTCCGAGAGCGAGCGCGCTTGCAAGCATGATCTCCATGATCTTTGAGATCCTATACGCTTGCTTGACGCCCAAGAGATCATCGATCAATTTTTTGACATCTTCTATCTTCTTGACCTTTTCCATCATGACAAGGACTTGGGCGCTTGAAATGTCGAATGTCCCGGCTGTGCTCTCGGTTGAATACGAGAGGTCTTTGTATCTCTCCCATGCCTTTTCCAAACTTCTCTTCGAGGCCATGTATATGACGGGGGAGTACCCTTCGGCTGACAGCCTGTTTATCATCGCCTCGGTCTTCTCGTTGTTCGGAGATGTGATGGCGATCTGGAGCTTCTTGTTGACCATGTCGAAGATGGCGATGTTGGTTGCTCTCGATTCTTCCTCATTCACGATCCTCAAGGCATCACTGTTCACTCGTATGGGGCCGAGGTCCAAATAGTTGTATCCATATCGGTTGGCAAGGATCTTCACAACATCCTCTTCCTCGTTCTTGCGCATTTCCTCAAGATATTTTTTTTGCTTTTCTTCGTCAAAGGTGACCATATGGGCATATGATATCATTTTGGGGGAGATGTAGGAAGCTATAACGCAGACACTTGCAAAAATATGGAGACATTGTATAATTATGGCAGTATTTGATCTAAAAGAGGGTATTTTGGCGGAATTGACCGACTAACCCATATTATTGGCCGTCTTTTGGCTATTAAGGCATTGTATGGGGTAGGGACTTGACTTTTATTATTGTTTAGTATATAATAGCGAAGCTTAAATAAATTAAGAAATAAATATGAAAAACACAAACATTATAAATAAATACGTCATTTTGGTACAGGCACTCTTGCTTGCGATCGTGTTTGTTGTTGCTTCTCCTGTTACGGCTTCGGCCCAACTTTCCACTGGTGATACATGGTCCACAGGTGACACATGGTCAGGTGGTTCTACCGGAGATACTTGGTCTACTGGTGATACTTGGTCAGGAGGTTCAACTGGTGATACATGGTCCACAGGTGACACATGG
>JBAYMB010000004.1:0-23230 GCA_041663745.1 Minisyncoccota bacterium | reverse complement strand
TCTTCTTCACAAACAACCTCACAATCCTCAATTCCTCATACGTAAATCCATCACCAAGCGCATTTCTCACGGGAGCAAGCCTGAAATCCCTGTTCTCCCCGTACATATTCCTGAAAGCCATGTATGCTTTCTTGAACTTTCCCGAAGGAACTTCTCCCTTCAAATGGCTGATGTCAAAATTCGGATCTTTCTCAAGTATCTTTTCCACATGCTCAAGTATGGTGCCAAGGGTCACTCCCTTGTGCTCCAAGATCTCTTTAAAACCCATTCTCTGTTCCAGCATATTCCTTGTTTCCTGAATCGGCGTTATGCGATTCTTCTTTTTCTTCTTTTCATCGGTTGCATATATGGCAACCTTGTCCAAAAACTTCTTTTGTTTTTCCTTTATTTCCTTGTCAGTGAGGGAATACAGCCAGCTTTTGTCCTGCGCCGACATTTCCTGCAGATCCTCGTCAAAGATGGAGACATCTTCCCTGACCTCAAGTGCATTCTTATTGAGTCCTGTAAGTCTCAGTCCGCTTATCTCTCTGACTCTCGAAAGCGCCACATATCCCATTCCCCTTTCAAAGGATTTGGAAAGGTCCACTTCCACGGAATCCAAGCTCATTCCCTGGCTCTTGTGGACCGTGATGGCCCAAGCAAGACGAAGAGGATACTGCTCTATGGTGGCTTTCCTCTTTCCCTCTTCCTCCACTACCCAAGAAACTTTTTCCGGAGTTATGAGCTTTCCCGAAGCAAGCATTATTTGTGGACCGTAGTTTGAGCATTCCACCACCTTGCCAAGAGTGCCGTTCGCATATCCTTCCTCAAAATTGTTCTTGACGAACATGACCTTTGCTCCCAATTTCAATCGAAGGACTTCCGGTGCAAGGCAGCTCTTCTTCAGGGCATCTACGAGAGACTTTCTTCCCTTGCTGTCCATTTGATATGTGAACATCTGGGTCGGCAGTTTGTTAAGCTCAGTATCGTTTATGACATCAACGTCTATGTTGTGCGTATGAAGTCTTACCGGTTCAATCCCATTCCCTATGACCGCATTGAACCTCTCCTTCAAACATATCAAAGATTCTTCACTGATATTATTGCAACGAATTCCATTCAGTATCTTTATGAACTTCTCCTCCTTGTGCCTGTGCTGTTCCTCCAAGTAGCAGATCTTCAAGTTCAATTTCTTCCATGTCTCTGATTTGTATGAAAAATGGGATTCCCTCTCGCCTGCTCTTGAAACAGGAGGAAGCTGGAAGAAGTCTCCGCAGAGTATCACCTGCATCCCGCCGAAAGGAAGCTGATTTCTCTTCAAATACCTTGCAATCCTCTCAACAAGGTCTAAACGGAAATGATGGAGCATTGATATCTCGTCTATGATGAGCACGTCTGTGCTCTTGAACCTGTCCTGCAGGTACTTCTTCGTTTCTAGCTCTTCAAGATCATATTCCGTGAGCTCATCGCGTATACCAAGGCCGGACCATGAGTGTATGGTCATTCCTCCCATGTGAGTTGCGGCAATGCCTGTGGATGCAGTGACGCCCACGGAAACGCCTTTTTCCTTGAGAAATTTCACATACTCGTTCAAAAGATGGGTCTTTCCGCTTCCGGCAGCTCCGGTGATGTAGCAGTTCTCACCCATCTTCAATATTTCCATTGCATCCTTTTGGGTCATACGGATATTTTAGCATAAAAACATCCGCCTCGTGACGGATATTTTATATTGCTATTTGCTTCCCTTCTTCTTTTTCTTTACATCCTTTTTCGGATGTGAGTTCCCTTTGGCCATATGATATATGTTATTGATGTTAATAATAGAGTTAATTTAAAAGCTGCCTTTCAGCAGCTTTTAAATTTCAACTATCTCTTCTTTGTCTTCTTGGAAGCTTTCTTCCCCTTCTTCATTTTCTTCTTTGCCATGTTATTTAGAAATTAACGCTAATAATACTAAAATTATATCACTCAACAGAATATAATAAATGGCAAAATCAATTAAACTGTTGATAACTCAAAAAATAATTTTTTGGGTAAAATTATTTTTTTTCTTTTCTCCACTCATCTATGAGCTTGTGATTCCCTGAAAGCAGTATCTTTGGGACTCTATATGTCTTTCCTTTATGCTTCAAAATCTCAGGTCTTGTATATACTTCAGAGCTTGATATTCTCTCTTCCTCAAGCGAAGTTTTGTTCCCAAGCACTCCTTCTATCTGTCTTGATATGGAATCCATAATGATCATGGCCGGAAGCTCGCCTCCTGTTAGGACAAATGGCCCGATAGTGACTTTTTCCGTCTTGAATATCTTGTTGACCCTATCATCTATACCCTCATACCTGCCGGAGATAATAAGGATGTCAGAATACTTTTTGGCAGTTTCTTTTGCATATGCAGTATCAAATTGCTTCCCTGAAGGAACCAGGAAGATCATCTTTGTCTTCTCTTTCTTGCATTTCTTCAATGCTTTTTCAATAGCTTTTATGACTGGTTCTGCCTGCATGACCATGCCCGGACCTCCGCCATATGGTATGTCATCAACCCTCTTGTATGGCTTGTCTTTTGTTTTCTGAATTTTGGTTACTTTTGCAAAATCACGAGGATTATAGAAGCTGACCTTCACCTTCTTCTCACGTATGGCCCTAGCCAAAATAGACTCGTTCAAATACGAGCTGAAGGCTTCTGGGAACAATGTGATTATATGAAAATTCATCTTTTTATAAATTCCTTAAACTTTTTAAAATAATGAGGATTGGATAAAATTGAAGATGAAAAATGACCACCTTTTTTAACATAAAAAGTCTTGCATTTTGTTTCCAATGCGAATTTTTTTACTGAAGGAACGAAAATGGCCTTATCATCCAAAGCCTGAATCACTAGAATCTTATCTCCATTTATCTCTCTTACTTTATCAATTGGGTTATACATAAGACCTTTTTCCAATCTAATATAATCCTTATGCGAAAAACGGTAAGCTTTACCGAATGCAGATCTGATAAATTTTTCTATGAAATACATGTCTTTTTCCTTTTTCCAATCTATAACTGGAGAAAGAGCTACAATCTTTGATACTCTCTTATCAAGAGAGGACAGGATAGCGGCAGGACCACCAAAACTTACTCCTATTACATATATCTTTTTAACGTTTATTACATATTTTTTATTATTAAAAAGATCTAAAAACCCTTTTGGTAACTCATCAATAATATCTAATATATCCTGATGCGGAGATTTTTTCAAAAAACTTCCATCACTTTCCCAAGTTCCGCGATACCTAGGAGAAAAAACCCAAAATCCTTTTTGGGCAAAAAATTTTAGAACTTCTGGTTTCGATGGAAATGATGGTAAACCACCGCAAAATATAACTACTTTGCCAGTATCCTTATTGGGTGGTAAAAATTCACAAACTATATCTTTCTTGAATCTTGTTCTAAATATATGCATTATGAACTTAAGATTAGAACAAAATGATGAAAAATACAATCATGCTTCACTTTTCTATATAATTGTTATATAACTCCAAGTAGAAAAATCGCCCGCAAGAAGAGACGCAAGATGCAAAAAGGCATCAATGTCCAACTTAAGCGCAACCAAAAAGCCGCCCAGTTAAGGGCGGCTTTTCTTTTTCTGTTTATAGTTTCAGGTCTGCCATTGCCTCATCCACTGTCTTTGAAGATGGTTCCTTTGAGACCGTAGCCATTCTTGGCTCCGCGCCTTCAGGTTCATTTATCTTCAAATTCACTCTTGAGTTGTTCTTCATTCCAACCACTCTCAAAAGCGTTCTGATGGCCTTTGCGGTATTGCCTGACCTTCCGATGACCTTGCCCATGTCGGCATTGTCCACCACAAGCGTAAGCAACACGCCCATCTCATCCACAGTTCTCGTTATCTTCACTTTTTCTGGAGCATCTACCAAAGACTTAACGACAAGCTCTAGGAATTTTGCGTCATTATCTGTCATTTTATTTTTAATTCTGATTCTGATATTGCAGTAATTCGACCGGTATGAACTTATAAAATACTGCCTGCATCAATACTATCACAACAATAAAAGTCTGCAAACAAAAGACTCCCTTATAAGGGAGTCTTTTGTTTGCTACATATTTGGAGCCTCTGTTGCTGGTTCTGCTGCAGCTTCTGCTGGCTTCTCCACCATAGGTGCTTCCTTTTCCTCAGGCATAGCACTATCCTGCTTTGGAGCCATAGTACCTTCCTCAGGTTTTTTTATGGAATCATCCCCTGGGTTTACCACAGGAGTTATCATATCATCTGTCATGTTTTTCAAAATTTAAACTTACAAAGTGCAGTGACACGACCAAAAATAAATTTTCCACTACATATACAAATGTAACACAATAGAAATCATTTGCAAATAAAAAATGCACCACCATGGTGGATTTTAATTTTATACTGCTGGAGCTTCTACAGGCTTCGGAGCAGCTGCAGCCACCTTGGTCGCCTCTTCAGCCTCCTTGGCCTTCTTTGCGTTTATGATCTTGTTCTTCGGAAGGACATTTATCTTCTTGTCCGATATTACCTTCTGATCTATGAGGAAATTGTGAACCGTGGCTGAAAGCTGAGCTCCCTTTGAGATCCAATATTTGACCTTCTCCCCATCCACCTTGTTCGTTCCCTTGTTCTTCCTGGTATCGTAGAAGCCGAGAACCTCAACTGGCTTGCCGCTCTTCGGACCGAATTTTGAATCGGTAAGGACGATGCGGAACACCGGCTCATGAACTTTCCCTACTCTTTGTAATCTGATTATCAACATAATGTAGGAGAGATAGTAACAAAAAATCCAAAAAAAGCAAGGCCCGTGGCAAGTAGGATGTTTTGTGATAAGCTTCATACATAATGAAAAACAAGAAGAGGTTCAAAAGGGATTGGAAGCATGCTCCGAAGGAACAAGGGCGTTTTGGAAAGGCCAAAGTGTATATAGGCGCTATAAGATCGATCAGAGGCAATGTGGCGTACTTCAAATCAGATACAGACAATATCGAAGCCGAGATCTCCACAAGACAGCTCAATACTGCCATGTCCGGAGACAAGGTTGAAGCGAAGATATACAAAGCCGGATCAAAAAATGCGAACGGAGAAGTAATAAAGGTCATTAGCCGGGCAAGAAGCTCTTTTGTCGGAAGTATTTCCATATCAGACAAAGGTTTTCTTGTCATACCTGACGACAAGAGGATAAAGATATCCGTAAAGATACAAAAAACGCTTAACCTAAAGAACGATGATAAAGTCAAAGTGAAGGTCACCAAATGGGTCCTTGCTCCCGGATACTCAGAAGGAGAGATAATGAGCGTACTAGGCAAGAAGGGAGACAACTCCACAGAGATGAACTCCATAGCCATAGACAAGGGCTTTGACATCGAGTTTCCTGAGAAAGTCTCTCAGGAATCAAAGAGGATATTTGATATGAACAAGACGATATCAGATGGAGAGATCTCAAAGAGAAGGGACATGAGAAATACTCTGACCTTCACCATAGACCCGAAGACGGCAAAGGACTTTGACGATGCCATATCCTTCAAAAAGCTTCCAAACGGCAACTTCGAGATCGGAGTTCATATAGCAGATGTATCTCATTACGTTGTTGAGAGAAGCGAGCTTGATAGAGAGGCATACAAGAGAGGCTGCTCGGTATATCTTCCGGACAGGACCATTCCCATGCTCCCCTTCGAGCTCTCAGATAATCTCTGCAGCTTGAGCGAAGGAGACGAGAAGCTAGCCTTCTCAAGCATATTCGAGATGAACTCAAAAGGGCATGTCCTCTCAAAATGGTTCGGCAAGACGGTCATAAGATCTGCAAAGAGGTTCACATATGAGAATGCCCAGGAAGTCCTTGATGCAAAGTCTGGAAGATACTTTGAGGAATTGGATACTTTGAACAATATCGCAAAGGTGTTGAGAAAGGAGAAATGGAAGAAAGGAGCTATAGACTTCGAACAGGAAGAGATCTATTTTGAATTGGATGAGAAAGGCAGACCAATGAAGATATTCAAGAAACAAAGGCTTGATACCCACAAGCTCGTTGAGGAGTTCATGCTCCTTGCGAACAAGGAGGTTGCCGAGTTCGTGTACAAGTTCGAAAAGAAGTCAGGCAAGCTCTTCCCTCTCCCGTACAGGATCCACGACCTTCCGGACAAGGAAAAGATAGCCGAACTTGCAGTGTTTGTGAATGCGCTCGGACATGAGCTTATAATAGACAAGGATGGGAACATCACAGGCAAAGACATGCAGGCGCTCTTCGCCCAAGTCGAAGGCAAGGCCGAGGAAGCGCTCGTAAAGACCGCGGCAATACGCTCAATGGCAAAAGCCATATATTCCGTGAAGAACATCGGGCACTTCGGACTCGCCTTTGAATACTACGCCCACTTCACTTCCCCCATAAGGAGATATCCGGACCTCTTGGTCCATAGGATGCTCTACAAGATACTGGCGAAAGAAAAGACAGAACCGTCCCTTTTCTCCTTCTATGAAAAAGCCTGCATGCACAGCACAGACCAGGAGATCAAAGCGTCGGAAGCGGAGAGAACAGGAAAAAAATACAAGCAGATAGAATATATGCTTGATAAGGTGGGGCAGACATTTGACGGTACGATCACAGGAGTCGCCGAATGGGGCATATATGCCGAGGAAGTCGAGACCAGAGCGGAAGGAATGATAAAGCTATCTTCCCTTGGAGATGACTTCTACGCCTTGGACCCGAAAAAGTACGCCATCATAGGACAAAAGACAAAAAGGACCTACTCCTTGGGACAAAGGATGAGAATAAAGCTTGTCTCCGCAGACCTTGATAGAAGGCAGATGGACTATGAAATAGTCGGGTAAGAATTGACTTGTATTAATATATGTGATATATTCATGACAGATTAAAAATCCAAAGCGGTTAGATACCGCAGAAGGAAAGTTGTCATGAGAAAGTTCTCTTTCTTTTTGAACATTGCGTTGCTTTTGTCTGTCATTGCCTTGGGCTTGATCCGTGTTTACAAGCACTACGATCAACCCAAAACTGTCGCTGTCATGGGACAGGAAGCGGATCAGCTCGCCATCGTCCGATGGTCCAATCCGAAGACGGGTGTTACATCGTATTCATTTCCGATGAAGCACTCGAAAGCCTTGCAGATATATGACAGAAAAAAGGAAAATATCTTCTCCTCTCCAAAACCTGGCGAGGAGAAGGTAACAATCTTCCTTTACGGCTCCGAGGAGTTCAAAAACGCGATGAGGGAATTGAAGGATCGCGATCCGAGATCCTTCCCATTCCCCACTCCCCCTAGATCACAGTGATCTAGGGGTTTTATTTTAGAGAGAAATCTTCGTGCATCGGTCTTCCCGAAGCATATAGTTTCTGGATCTCGGAGCCGGAAAGAGCCGAGGAATAGATGCGAATATCATCGATATAACCATTAAAAAATCTTGAGGCATCATAACCCTGCCCTATGGTCAAAGGTGCTGTTTGACCGTTTGGTGTTCTGGGGGATGCCGCCTTTCCCTCATACTTGCCATTTATATAGATCGAGGTGTTTGTTCCATCATACGTACCAACAATAAAATACCATGTGTTGGGAGAAATTGTTGTTACAGATTGCGCATAACCTCCTACGCCTGTGCCTCCAAAATAAAAACTGAAACTGTTCTCTGTGGCTGTAGTAATTAACCAGTAATCAGTGGCGCCATCGTGTTTTTTGTAGATATCTCTTGTTTGAGATGAGAATTTTGGATAGACCCAGACAGTGATAGTGATAGTATTGCCATGTAGGCTTGCTGCGTTCCCAATATTTATAAAATCATCAATTCCGTCAAAACTGTACGCGCCTTTGTTGTTATATCCCCCAATTGACAGATACGTAGGTGCTGTGGTAGTTGAACCATTGTTTCCCATTCCTGAAGTATCAGCTAAAGGGTTCGTAGGAATATCAAACAACCACTCTCCCACCAATTGATCCCCTATGGAATGAAGTGTGGAAGAATCAAACCTTATTCCTGCCGTTATCCTTGCTCTGTCCCTGATTCCTGTGATATTTGAGTATATGACAGAAGAGAGTATGCCTACTATGGCTATGACGACAAGTAATTCTATGAGTGTAAAGCCTTTTCTGTTCATACTGATATTATATAACAAAAAGATCACTTTGCCACCTGAACCGCCTCTTCAAACTGAATTGAAAGAAGTCTAGAAACTCCATCTGCGCCCATAGTGACTCCGTAGATGATACCAGCCCTGGCCATCGTCTCCCTGTTGTGGGTAATGAGAATGAGCTGGGAACACTTTGAAAGTTCCGTAATCATATCTCCGTATTTCTTTGAATTGGCCTCGTCAAGCGCAGCATCGGTCTCATCCAGGATGATGAACGGAGGCGGATTGACCTGGGAAATTGCAAAGAGAAGCGCAATTGATGTAAGCGCTCTTTCCCCTCCGGAGAGCATCATGAGACCCTTTATCTTCTTCCTTGGCAAAGACACCTCTATATCAAGGCCTTCTTCGACCTCCTCTTCCTCCTCGATCATCTCCCCTTCATATTCCGTCGGAAGATCGGTATCCGACCTCTTCCTCTTCTTTTCCTTTACGATGGAAAGAGAAGCAGAGCCTCCGCCGAACATGGCTGTGAAGAATTCTTGGAATTGGACGTTGATCTTTAGAACTCCTATCTTGAACTCATTCGTGATCTTCTCATCAAGCTCTTTTATCAGGTTTCTCAAAGATTCCGAGGATCTAATGAGATCCTCAAGTTCCTTTTCAAGGAAAGTATCCCTCTCAGATGTCTCCTTGTATTCCTTGACCACCTCGTCGCTTCCCGCAATGCCGGAATCTTCCAAGCGGATCTTTATCTTCTCTATCGCCCTCCTCCTGTCTTCCTGCATTTGCCTGTCCTCTTTGACCATATCCTCAAGCGAAACCGCAGATCCATCTTTTTGCACAGGCCAAAAATCCTTGTACCTGAGAGCGGAAACTCCGACAAGTATTGATCCTTCCTGAAGTTCTCGCTTGAGCTCCTCCTCGTCATGGCTCAATCTTGATTCCCTGCTTGAAAGATTAGAGAGCTTGCCTCGTATGTCATTCTGTTCCGCCACTATCCTAAACACGGATTTCTCGGCGTCCCTGTTCGAATCCTTCTCCTTCTCTATCTCGCTCTTCAAGAAATTGTACTGTTCCGAAAGCTCCGTTTCCAGATTTTCCGCATCTTTTATCTTCCCCTCGTATCCGCCCTTTTCCGCTTCAAGTTTTTTGATGTCGCTCTCTATATCGGCAGTATTCTGCTTGTTCTCGTTTTCCCTGTTCTTCTCTATGAAGTCTTTCAGAATCTCTTTTATGGAATGCAATATGGCTCTTATTTTTGAGATGTCCCCGTTTGAAGCGCTGTCTATCTCAAGGTTTATCTGCTTTGCCACATTTTCCACTTGTGTTAGCTCTACCGTCTTTTTGGACATGGCCGCGGCCTCCTCGTTCATCTTCTTTATCATCCTCAAAAGCGAGGATATCTCTCCCTCTATGCGTCCTATATGCCTCGTCAGGGAATCCTTCGAAGCTCTGGTCTCTTTCAGACGTTCTTCCACTTTCATGACCTCCTCGGATTTCTGGTCCTTTGAGACGGATCTTGCAAGGATAGCCTTGGCAGTCCCCAATTCTTCCTCAAGCTTGCGGGATCTCTCCAGAAGCGGATCTTTCTCGGAAGATATGCCTTTCTTCTCATGATTTATGTGTTCCTCTTCGCGCTTGAAGTAGTCATGGTACAGCTTTATGAGAGTCTCCTTCATCTCCGCCATCTTCTCTATCTTCTCAACCTGTTTTTTCAAAAATCTTATATGCGGAGCTATCTCCCTTCTCAAGGACTCCACTTGCTTGATGTTCTCCTCTGTCTTTTCAAGCTTGCGTGCGCTTTCCTCTTTTTTGTATTGATATATCTTGAGGCCCAAGGCATCCTCTATCATGTCTCTCCTTTCTTTGATATTCGAGTTCAAGACCTTGTCAGCCTCGCCCTGCGAGATTATCTGGTGTCCTGATGCTCCGATATGGGCGGAGGAAAGAAGCTCAACGATGTCTTTCAATCGAACTTGGCTTCCGTTTATGAGGTATTCGCTTGAGGAATCTCTGTTTACCACGCGCTCTATGGAAACCTCGTCAAAATCTATATTGAAGATCCTCTGGATGTTATTGAAAACAAGCTTCACAGAAGCTCGGTTTGCACGCGAAGCATCCTTTCCTCCGTTGAAGATGAGGTCTTCCGCCCTCTTTCCTCGAAGTGATTTTATGGATTGCTCCCCAAGCACAAAAGAAAAGGCCTCGGCCACATTCGATTTGCCGGAGCCGTTCGGGCCGACGATGGCCGAGATGGGCACGTTGAAATCAAGCGAACATTTCTTGCCGAACGATTTGAATCCCGATAGTTCTATGCTTTTTAGGTACATTCCCGTATTAAAGAATTAACTATGCAGCCTTGCGCCTCTTATTTTCTTTGACCTCAAAATTAAGCTCGGGAACGGCATTGACCAAAGATTCTATGAACTCCTCTATCTCCTGGTCTTCCGTATCAAAGTGATCATATGTGGACGGGTCAGATGACATTTCCGGGGCAAACAGGCTCCAAAGGAAGAGGTCTTTGAGCTCAAGATCGGTGCCGTCTTCCTTTTTTTGCCCTTTCAAGGACCCTATGAGGTCATGTTCGAAGTAGGTGATCTTCTCAGAAGTCTCTTCGGATTTAATGCTGTCAAAATCCGGCTTGTTATAGAAAGCTTTCAGTTTTTTTCCAAGCCTCGAAACCTCATCGAGCCATTTCAGCTTTTCCTCTGACAGGCTATTATTTTGTTCGTAATTGTTCTCTGTTCTCATATGGTCTTATTGCATATATTATACACTTTTTTGGCTTTAATTCCTACATGCTCATGATGAACTTCTCTATATCATGGTCCGGGGTATCAAACTCTATAGTCTGTTCTCTCGGAGAACTGCCTATGAGCTTATGAAAAAACCTGTAATCTTTGGCATTGATCCCCTTTTCCTTCAACTTGCTCTCAAGACTGTGTATCTTCCCCACTATATCATCAAGCGGATAAAGCTCGTATATTTCCTTCACTCTTTTAAAAACCCTCTCTTTGATGGATTCAATGTCTTCTGGCCCAGTTTCATGATTTTCTTTTGTCATATGTCATATCTTATTATTCTCATCGAACGTCTTCATTATGAAATTCTCTATATCATTGTTCTTGGTGTCAAAATCGAGAGTCTTGCCTTCCGGAAGATTCATGCCGTTCAATACATGCCATAGCTCGTAATCCAGAGGTTTCAATCCTTTGCGCCTCAATTCATTGTCAAAATTATCTATTTTCTCTCGCTTCTCCTTCTCTTTGAACAGATCTCTGCCTGGATTGAAAGAATTTAAAATATCTTTCAATTTCTCGGCAATGCTCGCTCTTCCTATTCTATTAAGATCTGGTGTTCTTTCGTTCATATGTTTTATATTAATCCTCCCAGCATTTCACCTTCAATGCATTCTGGGCCGCGATCTGTTCTGCATCCTGCTTTGACCTTCCCTCGCCTTCCGCTATCTTATTCTTGTTCAAATACACCCCTACTGTGAACTTCTTGTCATGGTCCGGGCCTTCTTCCTTTATGGTCTTGTACAGAGGAGTGGCTCCTTCGCACTCCTGGGCCTTCTCCTGGAACTTGCTCTTTGCATCAAGCCATGTCTTGTCTTCCACTATCTTCTCGACAAGATTGAATATGTGCCTTGATATGAAATATTTTGCGATGTCATATCCCTGGTCGAGGAATATGGCGCCTATGAGGGCCTCTATGGCATTTGCAAGTATTATCTGCCTCGCCCTTCCCGTGTCCTTCGCTTCGCCTTTTGAGAGCAAGAGGTAGTCGTTCATGCCTATCTTTGAAGCGGCGTCTGAAAGAGTCACTGCATTGACAAGAGCCGCCCTATATGAGGTCAGATCGCCTTCAGTGTGATCCGGATATTTATCGTACAGATATTCCGTGACGATGAGCTCAAGTACGGCATCGCCCAAAAACTCCAATCTCTCGTTGTGTATCAATTCGCTGTCCCTGTGCTCGTTTAGATATGAACGATGCGTAAAAGCCTGCCTCAAGAGATCTTTGTCCTTGAAGATTATCCCTATGATATTCTCAAATTTTCCAAAATCAGGCATCATGTCAGTTCTTCTTATTTCCTATTATTCCTATGGCCTTTGTGATTATGGGAAGGATGTCGTTGTAGAAGTTGAGGTTCTGGATATCCTGGAGTTTGAACCATTTCGCGTCATCAAGCCCTCCGCTCGGTCCGAGCTTCAACTCTGTCATTTCAGTGCTTGCGAGAAAATACATCACCTGCTTCCTGATCTTCCCCTGTTCCGGATGGTTTGCCACATATTCGTTCTTCAAAAGCTCATCTTCGATCTTTATATCCACGCCCATTTCCTCCTTTATCTCCCTTATCGCTCCCTCCTTTGGATTCTCGCCTTCCTCTATCTTTCCCTTTGAAAGGGTCCATCGCCCGAAGACATCGTGGACGAAAGCGAAATACATCACTCCATCTTTCATGGCATATACCACTGCACCGGCCAATCGTTGTACGGGCATCTTCTCAAACGGAACGTCCCTGTTATGCTTCTTTGATACTTCGTCCTTGCCCGGCTCTCCGAGTTCCTTATATATTGTGCCGAGCACTCCGTTTATGAAGCTGCCGCTTTTCTCTCCTCCATACACTTTGGCAAGCTCTATTGCCTCGTTTATGGCAACCTTCGCCGGCACTTCCTTCCTGTCGGAGAACAGAAGCTCGTATAGACCTATGCGAAGAATGTTTCTGTCGGTAATGGATATCTTTTCCATGGGCCAATCCGGAGCGGCTTTCACTATGATGGTATCAAGGTCGGTCCTCTTGTCCATAATCCCTTTCAGGAGCTTGTCAGAAAAAGACCTGGCGGAGTCTCCGTCGCCGAATTCCTTGTTATTCCTCAAAAGAGCTTCGAGAGCTTGTTCTCTCGTCAGATTCCTAAAATCCCACTCAAAAGCGGTTTGGAGTACAATTGATCTTGCAAGGTGCCTGCTCGACATATGGGTATTGTATATCAAAAATCAAAAAAAGAAAAGAAAAACGGGGCATTATTTAGCCTCGCTTTTCTTCTCCTTGGTGCCGGTTTTCTTCGTCTTTTTCTCCATATCAATGACGACCTTGCCTCTGTATTTGCCGCAATTTGAGCAAGCCTTGTGCCTCATTACAGGCGACTTGCAATCCGGACAGACTGTAAGGCCGACTCCCGAGAGAGCATGATGCGATCTCGTGCTTCCCCTCTGGGACCTGTTGTGTCTCATTCGATTTACCATAGTTTTGACAGACTATCACATTATTTTGAAAAAGAAAAGCCCCCGAGAGGTCGCGCGAGCGACGTCTGGGGGCTTAAAACACTTATGACAAGATATGAACTCTTCGGTTCCTCCTTTCCTCCTTGAGTTTAATGAACTCCTGATTCCTCTTCACGAGGACCTCATCGAAGAACTTCTGGTTCCTCTCGCGGAAATCCTGATACTTCATCATCTTCTCGAAAGTGAAAAAGTATCTTTCCCAGTATCCGTCACAGAGATGGATCAGGAAATCTTTCAATCCCCACAAACGGAGCTTGAAAGTGTGTCCGCTCTCGCTATCTATGAAAGTAACGGATGAACCAGGCTCAAACCGGACTTTGGTCTCTATGTCGGTCTCGGTTGCCAGGTAGCTTATCCTCCTATGGTTCCCTTTATCGGGTCTCCCGCGGAAGGTCAACACCAGCGACTGCTGATCTTTTATGGTGACATTATGATCCGATTCCTCGCCAGCTTCCCTGATAACGGCATGTCCCAAGAATTCTCCGTACTCGACCATTCCGCCAAGCGGCTTTACCTTTTTCTCTTTGTTTCTCTTATCTAGAGTCAGGTCTGACAATCCGAAGATGTAATCTCGCATCCCTCCCCGAACCTTCCGTTCCGCAAAGACAAACACCGACACGTGACAGCTCATTTGGGTTCGTGGCATGTTCCGTTCCTTTGTTGGAGTTTCAGTTTTGGTCTCTTGTCTCTATAAATATGTAAGGAACAACTTGTTTGAGAGTATACTACTATTATATAATTTTGTCAACTAGGCATACAAAAAGGCCCGGGGAGGAAAAGATTATGCTTGCGCACTTCTACCCCCCACGGGCCATTAGATCAAACTCCTCTCGTATTGAGAATTTGGAGAACTTTTTGGTAGATCCCCGCATGCTCGTGGCGAAAGTCGTTATCCGACATCTTCTCGGACAACGCATTCTCAAAACCTTTCAGGTCTTCTTGAACAAGGCGTTCTGCCGCCTTTTCGAGCTCAAGCTCGATCGGCCTGATCTCTCTCAGATCATTCTTGTTGTTCGGCTCCTTCATGGAACCGATGACTCCCATGACCAAGAAAGACTTGGCAAGCCCTTCCGCATGAATCCCAACCGAGACCAAAGGATTCTTGTTGTTGTGAAAAGGACGAAGCTTGGTCTGATCGTAAAACCTCGTCATGAGAACTCGTTCCGGAGATTCTCCCTTCTTTCCCACCCCGCCCGGAGCGCTCACCTTGCTTGTGTATCCGCCATCTGACATGACGATCATGCACAAACCTTTGTCGGTTTCGGGAAAATAAAACCCGCAAACGCGACACATTGTCTCTTGAACCGTTTGTGTTATTTCCATCGCACAATCCTCAATTGGATTTTCAGTGCCAAAGATTCTAGCACTGTCTACTCCCAATTATACTATTTCAAGATATGCTTGTCAAGTAAAAGCCCTGGTACCAATTAAGGTATCAGGGCTATGTTCAAAAACGCAATGCCACTATGGTCGGAAGCCCTCCGTTGTATATCTCATTCACGGAGAAGTATCCGCCTTCCCACTTGGATACCTCCTCGCTGTCCGGACCAAGCTTCCCTATGTCCCTGTAGAGACATCGGACGTACCTGATCCCTGTATCCTTCTTTGATTTTGCACCAAAGAGCGAGCCCCAGAAAGGTATGGCGAACCTTTCAAATTCCTTTGGAACGATGTCCTTGTTCTCCCTCTTCAAGCAGAAATCAAGGATGTTTGCCGGAAAGACCCTGTGATTCCTGAGAGAGACAAGAAGTTCAGTCCCCCTCATGCCATGCGTCCTTTGTTCATATGGAAGATGCAGGCCGATGTTTCGAACATCCCAAAGCCAATATCTGCGAACCCTTTTCGGCAATTGTTCGCTTTCCGGCAGAAGAAACAACCCTTCAGGGACAAACGGCGGTTCGCTGCAATCGATCAAAAGAGAGCTCAAGCGTCACCTTCCTTTGGAGATCATATCTGTATCAACAATACAGGAAACTGGAAAAGTGTAAAGTTAGATTATATTCTTGCAGAAATATTTCCTGTGCTCAGGACACAGGCCATGCCTTCTTATAGCTGTGCAATGTCTTCTTGTCCCGTATCCTTTATGGACGTCAAAGCGGTATTTCGGATATTTCTTTGCTAGTCTGCACATCAAGGCATCCCTTGAGACTTTAGCTACTATGGAAGCGAAGGCTATGGCCCTTTCCTTCTCGTCCCCTCTTATTATAGTTCTCTGATATTTGTATTCTTTGGGAGCCTTGAGTCCCCCATCAAGCAGAATCATGCATTCACTGGGTCTTAGTTTCAAAATCTTTAGCGATCTTTCCAGACAATTTTTAATTGCCTTGCTTATGCCGATCTTATCTATCCTTTTTGCGCTCTCATATGAGACGCAATAGTCCAATTCTTTAAGGCCTTTTAGCTTGCAGAAGATCTCCTCTCTTTTCTTGGAAGTCAGCTTCTTGGAGTCCTTTATCTTCCCAAATGTTTTTGCGTTGAAATCGATCGGCATCTTGAACGCGCAAACTGCCACAGGCCCTGCAAGAGGCCCTCTCCCCACTTCATCTATCCCTATGACGTATTTCTTCTTCATTGGATGTATCATAATATAAAAAAGGTGCAGATGATACCGTGGTACATCCACACCTTTGATTTTCTCTCGTCGCATCTAATACTTTAAGGCATCGTGTACGAAAGAAAGCTTTTTCTTGAGCGAGAAGTCCTCACGCAAACAGCATCCCCGTTTGGCCATTACTCGCACTTTGCGGTCAAAGCTTTCGCCGGGATTGTTTTGTAAAAACCTCCCTTTCTTCGTCTTCCCCAGGATATCCTCAAATATGCCCCAGAGAATGATCTCCTCTTTTGAAAGAGACCTGTAAGACTTTCTCTCTTCAAAAAACCGCCGTATCAGGTCACGAAGCTTGTCGCCGCTCATTTTAGTGCAACTCACTAAAACAAGCCCTTTGAGGGTCACAATCTCATCCACTGACATTTTTACCATTTTCGCACCCCCGAGATGGCTCTTTGAAAATATCACGAAGAGCACTTTTTCTGAAATGATTATACTACTCAAAACCCCAGTTTGTCAACAAGTTAAATTCAGCTATATTTTGATATACTGAAACGACAAAACCATGCCAAGAAAATTCATCCATCTGCATACCCATTCCCACTATTCCCTGCTCAATGCGCTGCCTAAAATAAAGGCGCTGATCAAGACTGCAAAGGAAATGAATATGCCCGCCTTGGCCCTAACCGATGCAGGCAATATGTACGGCACTATAGAGTTCTACCAGACCTGCAAGAAGAACGAGATCAAGCCGATTGTCGGCGTTGATTTCTATGTCGCCGCAAGGACGAGGAATGACAAGCAAGGAGGAATAGACAACAGGAGGACAAGATTGGTCCTTCTTGCGAAGAACAATGCAGGATACAAGAACCTCATCAAGCTTGTCACTGATTCCTTCCTTGTCGGCTTCTACTACAAGCCCCGCATAGATCGCGAGCTCATGGAAAAGCATTCGGAGGACCTGGTATGCATCATGCCTCATTTCTCCGGAGAGGTGTCTGTCGCACTCAAGAACAACGACACTGAGAAGGCGAAGAATATGATTGATTGGTACAAAAAAACGTATGGCAAAGACAATTTCTTCTTGGAGATCACCCATCATCCAGAAATAGAAGGACAGATGGAATTGAAAGAGAAGATCATAAAGATAGCAAAGGAGACAAAAACAGAGCTTGTCGCCGCCCAAGACGTATACTACCTTCATCCTGAGGACAAAGCGGCGAGAGACACTCTTGTGCAAGTCAATTCCCATTCCGACTTCGGAGACAGGGAGCAAAGGGAAAGCAATGATGATTTTTCATTCATATCAGAAGAAAAGGCAGAAGAGTACTTCAAAGACCAGCCGGAGGCTCTGGAAAATACCGTAAAGATAGCGGATATGTGCAATTTGGATATCGTCCTTGGAAAGGATGCCTGGGTCTTCCCGAAATTCATAGTGGAGAGCGGACTGTCATATGATGAGGAATTGAAAAGGATCACATATGAGGGAATATCAAAAAGAGGCTTGAAGCAAACCAAGGAGGTCACGGACAGAGTGGAGCTTGAACTGAAGATCATCAAGGACAAAGGATATTCACAATATTTTCTGGTGGTCGCCGATATCCTGACCTTCGCCCACAAAAACGGGATCTTCACCAACACCAGAGGTTCGGTCGCCGGCTCGATGGTCTCATATCTCACAGGCATAACAAATGTGAATCCGATCGATTACAAACTGCCGTTTGAGAGATTCTTGAATCCTGAGAGGCCAAGCGCCCCGGATATCGATATGGACATTGCGGACGACAGAAGAGACGACCTCATTGAATATGTCCGTGAAAAATATGGCAAGGAAAATGTCGCTCAGATAGGTACCTTCGGAACCATGATGGCCCGCGGTTCCGTTCGCGATGTCGCCCGCGCCATGGGCTTCCCTCTCCCGCTTGCCGACAGAATAGCAAAGCTCATGCCTTTGGGCGCCCAAGGACGCCCGATGACAATTGACAAGGCGATGGCGGATGTTCCGGAACTGAAGGAGATATACGATAACGAAGCGGACGCAAAGACGATCATGGACATGGCAAAGAAGATAGAGGGCTGTGCAAGGCACATCTCCGTCCATGCCGCAGGAGTGGTCATTGCGCCAAGCCCCCTAACAGAATATGTTCCCCTTCAGTATGACCAGAAAGGCGATAGCAAGATCATCACCCAATATGACATGAATGCCGTAGGAGAAGACGGAGTCGGACTCTTGAAATTCGATTTCCTCGGGATCAAGAACCTTTCCATACTTGCCGATGCCGTCGATCGCGTAAAAAAGATCGAAAACATGGATATCGATATAGAAGCCATACCTCTTGATGACAAGATGACCTTTGAAATGCTCGCTCGCGGAGAGACCATAGGCCTTTTCCAATTGAACGGCAGCGGCATGACAAAGGCTCTTAAGGAATTGGTGCCGACGAACATTTACGATATCAATGTCATGGTCGCCCTGTACCGCCCGGGCCCCATGGACAACATATATGAATATATCGCTCGAAAGCACGGAGAGAAGCCTGCGACATACATGCATCCGAAAATGAAAGAGTATCTGGATACCACCTTTGGTGTGCTCGTGTATCAGGACGACCTCCTCATGACAGCGATCAATGTCGCAGGATACACTTGGGGCGAAGCTGACAAATTCAGAAAAGCCGTGGGAAAAAAGATACCTGAGGAGATGGCCAAACAGCATATTAAATTCGTGGAAGGGTGTGTTAAGAACGGCGGAATGACGCCAAAAAAAGCGGAAGCTTTATGGGACCTGTTTGAACCGTTCCAAGGATATGGTTTTAATAAATCGCATGGTGCAAGCTATGGCAGAGTCGCATATCAAACTGCTTACATGAAAGCCAACTTCCCCGCCATATATATGTCATCCGTCCTCACTGCGGACTCAGGTGATGTCGAGAAGATCGGCGAATTCGTCAACGATTGCAAGAAGATGGGCATTCCCGTCCTTCCTCCATCGGTCAATGAAAGCTACAGCGATTTCACTGTGGTAAAGACACTGGGGGCTTCTCCGCATTCAATCGGAGATGACAGGGACAAGATAAGGTTCGGGCTTGTGACAATAAAGAACTTTGGGGAGAACATAGCAAAGACAATAATTCATGAGAGGAAAGCCAATGGAAAGTTCAAGTCCCTTTCTGATTTCCTTGAGAGGATACAGGACAGGAATTTGAACAAGAAATCATTGGAATCTCTAGTAAAATCAGGTGCTATGGATGAGTTTGGTGACAGAGGCACCCTTCTTGCGAACATCGAGAACATGCTCAAATACAACAAGGAGGTCAGCACCAGAGACCAGAATCAGGATTCCCTCTTTGGAATCTTTGATGGTGGAAAAAGCGATAATTTCAAGATGGAACCTGCTGAACCAGCCACTATGAAAGAAAAACTTGCTTGGGAGAAGGATCTCTTGGGACTATATATCTCCGGTCATCCGCTTGATGCATACAGGAAGGTATTGGAGAAACAGCCGATAAATATAAAAAGAATAAAGGAGGAGACGAAAGCTGTCCAAGCAGAGATTGATGGCGGAAAACCTATTGGAGGAATCATAGAAGAGGTCAGGGTCATCATGACAAAGAACAATGAACCTATGGCTTTCATAAAGATAGCCGACTTTACAGGCTCTATTGATGCCGTGGTGTTCCCCAAGACCTATGTCAAATACAAGGATTCCATTGTCGTGGACAAATGCATTGCTACTGTCTGCAAAGTGTCAGAAAGGAATGGAGAGATAAGTTTGATAATTGAGAGGATGAAGGTGTTGGAGTAATCATACCTTAGTTGACTTCTATTTACTATGGGTATATTATAGCACTATAAAGCGCCGAAAGGCTCCGAGAGACCCCGCAGAAATGCGGGGTTTCGAGTTTCTAAAGAAAGGACTTGAGACTATTTTTCACCTCCAATACCCTCTTATGTTCCAATTCATATAATTTCCTTTTTAATCTTTTGATGCTTATCAGCCTCATTTGAGCCAAAATAGCAGAAACTTTTTGATCATTCACATCGGTATAATTGAAATAAAAATCAAATTTCTTCTGTTTTGTGGATAATGGTATGGCCCAAAACATCTTATTGTTGAATTTTTTGATAATCAAGACCGGCCTGGAAAAATTATCGCCGCTGCCATTTTGCTCGAAACCGATATTTTCACCCAAGTTGCTCATCCAAACTTCACCTTCTTTAGGAAATTTATCCGGCTCATTATTAGACAGGTCTATTTCCTTTTTCAAGCCATTCCATTTATCAAAATCTTTTTGCATGGGAAATATTCTAACATATAAATATTGTATTTGACATATAAAACCCAATTGACTATCATATACCCATAGAAACCGCGTGGCCACCAACCACCTAGAAAATCGGTTTCTCTAAAGAGAACAAATTCGGGTGGAACCGCGATCTGAATCGCCCCGATATAAAACAACTAGTTGTTTTATATCGGGGCGATTTTGCTTAAAAACTAATCAAAAACATATGAATGAGAAGATATTCAAGATAAGACACTCTCTGGCCCATCTTTTGGGCGCTGCGGTAAAAGAATTGTATCCTGACGTAAACATAGCCACAGGCCCTGCTATAGACACCGGCTTCTATTACGACTTTGATTTCTCTGCCCCAATAACAGACAAAGACCTCGGGAAGATAGAGCAGAAGATGAGGGAGATTCTCAAAAAATGGAAAGGTTTTGAAAAAGCGGAGATCTCGGAAAAAGATGCAAAGAAACTTTTCAAAGAAAACCCGTACAAGCTTGAGCTCATAGAGGAATATGTAAAAGACGGAAAGACCCTGACGACATATGCTTCAGGAGACTTTAGAGACCTCTGTGCCGGCCCTCATGTCGATTCAATGGATGATATGAAGAACAGCGCATGGAAGCTCGAAAGGATGGCCGGCGCATATTGGAAAGGAAGCGAGGACAATAAGATGCTCACAAGGATATACGGCCTGGCATTTGAGACAAAGGAGGAACTCGATGGATATATGAAGAGGATCGAGGAAGCTAAAGCGAGAGATCACAAAAAGCTCGGGAAAGAGCTCGGGCTCTTCGTATTCTCAGACCTCGTAGGCCCAGGGCTTCCCCTCTATACCTTCAAAGGTGCCATTGTCAGAAGAGAGATCATAAACTACTCGAATGAACTTCAGAAAAGCATAGGATACCAGGAGGTCCATACGCCGAACATAAACAAGGCGGAGCTTTTCAAGGTCTCGGGACACTATGAAAAATACAAGGAAAGCATGCTAAAGGTCATTTCCAACTACACCAAAGAAGAATACTACTTGAAGCCCATGAACTGCCCTCAGCACACTCAGATATACGCCTCTGAAGGAAGAAGCTACAGAGACCTCCCGATCAGGATCGCTGACTTTGCAAACCTCTATAGGGACGAGAAGCCTGGGGAGCTTTCGGGACTGACAAGACTTCGCTGTTTCTGCCAAGACGATGCCCATGCTTTCTGCAGAGAAGATCAAATAAAGGAGGAGTTTGTGAATGTCTTGGGAATAATCAAGAAAGCTTTGAGTACATACAAGATGGAATACAATATCCGCCTTTCCCTCTGGGACCCGGCAAAGTCTGAGAAATATCTTGGTAATAAAGAAGTCTGGGAAAAAGCGCAAAAGATCCTTGAGGACATTCTTGTGGAGAACAAGATTGAATATGAGAGAGCTGTCGGTGAGGCTGCCATATACGGACCGAAGATGGACATCATCACCAAAGACTCTTTGGGAAGAGAGTGGCAGATATCGACGATTCAGCTAGACCTCATCATGCCCGAGAGATTCGGCCTCACATATACCGACAAGGATGGGAAGGTGAAGACACCGATGATGATACATAGAGCCATCATAGGAAGTCCTGAGAGATTCATGGGCATACTCATTGAGCACTATTCCGGAAACTTCCCTCTTTGGCTTGCTCCGGTTCAGGTGAAGATAGTTCCTGTAAGGGAAAATCACAATGATCATGCAGAGAAGATATCAAAGGAATTGAAAGACCTCGGTTTCAGGGTTGATTGCGATACAGGAGAAGGAAACATGGGAGGAAAGGTCAGAAATGCGAAGAACAACAAAGTCCCTTACACCGTGATCATAGGAGGCAAGGATATTGAAGCAAACAAGATCTCTGTAGAATCAAGAGATAAAGGACAGATGGGACAGATAAACTTGAAAGATTTCGTTGAGAAGATAGAGAAGGAAAGGAAAAATAGGGAATAAAAAAAACGGAGGGGTTCAAACCCTCCGTTGTTCTGTTTCAAACTATTGCATTGTGCTCATGAACTCGGACATAAACGGTTCAAGAAAATTGTTGTTGCTGAAACCCGAGATCCACTTGGCCTCCTTAGCGGTCAATAAATTTAGCATGACCGAGGGAACCAAAAGAATGGTCTCATCACCGTGTTCCGACAAGCCGGAAAATGACAGGGGAATTCCACGAACCACCCGAATTGCCCCACCGTAGTGTTCTTTTTTATCGTCACGACTTTGCCAACTGCTGTTGTGGTCTCGGTTCTTGAACAAACGTTCCCCTTTCTCCAAGGAAAAGCGTAAATATTTTTCCTCTTTTCCTCCAGGAATATGACCGATCCTGCGCACAAGAATTACGGCGCCGGTCTCACCATCTCGTACAGTGAGATATCCACATGCTTTTTCTCTTTCTTTAGGAAACATGCGACAGAAAAGATCGGCCGCATGTGCAACATGAAACACAATCTCTTCATCAGAAACACCGGCTGTCCTACAAAACTGGCTGGGAAACATTGTGTGACCTTTCCAAATTTGTTATTGGTACTACTGGCAATAAAATAGCACAAAAAGATATGGTGCGTCAACTATCAAAAAACCACCTTTCGGTGGTCCTTTGATTTATTTAATCTCTGATTCCCCCACCGCCCTCCACTCTCCATTTGAAAGCTTGGATATGACCGTATTCGGATTCACATTGTTGAGCTTCTTCATCTTTGCGATCTTGAGGATTGCTTCTGATGAAAGAAGGACCTTCTGTGATCTGGCATATGCCTCTATATCAGAGAGAAGCTCTCTGTCTGAGCTGGTCTTTGGTGTTTCTGTTGATTGTGTTGATACCAAGACTGGTGTCAGTTCTGTCTGCTTCTTCTTGAGGAAGTAGAGGGATACTGCAGCTGACCAGAGTATGAGAGTTGATACGAAGAGTATCATCTTTTCTGTATCTCCAGCTCCTGTATATGGGAGGTCTGAGAGGTATACGGCTGAGAGAGGGTTGGTATCGTTGTATGCCAAGACTTGGTTGGTCGTCCCTACGCTCACTGCACAGTTC
>JBAYMB010000003.1:0-24322 GCA_041663745.1 Minisyncoccota bacterium | reverse complement strand
AGTATTATTATTGCAGCAAGAAGCGGGCTAAGGAACTTGAATATGAGTATCCCCCCGACTATTCCTATGAGGAGCTTGTCGGCAAAAGGGTCAAAGACGATCCCCCAGTCCGTTATCTGGTTCCTCGTCCTCGCCAATGAGCCGTCTATGGCATCAGATATGGCTGAGATGAGGAACAATACGAACGCCTCTTTGTACTGAAGCGTGCAAAGGAAATATACTATGAAAGGGATGCTTGCGATGCGAAAGACCGTAACATAGTTCGGCCTGACCAGCCTCGGAAAAGCCCAGAGGAACAGCACGTTGATTATCTTGTCGGTCAGAGTGACCTTTGAGACATAGTTCGGCCTTGGATCGTCAAAGATCTTGAACAATAAAAGCTTCTTATCGATCTTTGTCTCTATTTTTTCCTCAAATTTTTTGAAGTTTCCCTTCATTCTGATGATTCTATCACTATTTCACAGACATTCCAATCAAAGCCTTGATCCTCTCTTCGACAGGAGGATGAGTGCTGAAAAGAGAAGAGACCTTCTTCCCGAATGGATTGGAAATGAAAAGATGCGCTGTGGCAGGGTTCGGATTCTTCATGGGCATGTGAGCATCTGATATCTTCTGAAGCGCTGAGGCAAGCCCTTCGGGATATCGTGTGAGAAGAGCTCCGGAAGCATCGGCAAGAAATTCCCTCTTCCTTGAGATGGCAAGTTGTATCAATCTTGAGAATATGGGAGAAAGCACAATGAAAACAATACCTATGATCATGAGTATTCCCCCTCCATTGTCCCTGTCCCTGCCGCCTCTCATACCTCCTCGCATGAACATATTGGCAAGTATTGAGATGAAACCGACAAGGACCACGACAATGGTTGAAAGAAGTATATCCCTGTTCCCGATATGAGAAAGCTCATGGGATATGACTCCCTCAAGCTCAACTTTGTTCAGTGTCTCAAGAAGACCGGTCGTAACGGCAACCACCGCATGCTCTTTGTTCCTTCCTGTGGCAAAGGCATTTGGAGATGGATCGAGAATGACATATATCTTTGGCATTGGAAGGCCTGCTGTTATGGAAAGGTTCTCAACGATGTGATACAGGTCGGTATATTCATCATGCTTCGCTTCCTTGGCCCCTGATATTGAGAGAGCTATCTTGTCAGAATACCAATAGCTTGTGATGTTCATGACCAGGCTGAATATGACGGCAAAATACAGAATGGCAGGATTGTTGTAGTAGTAGCCCAAAAAGTATCCTATTCCTAGGATGACGACCAAAAACACGGCCATCAAAAGCCATGTTCTTGCCACATTTTTGCTTTGTTGGGTGTATAAAGTAGGTGTCATTTTTGACGAAGGATCTTATCCACCATCTCTATCTCCTCCCATATACCATCGATGATATCGTATTTCTTTGCTTCCTCGAGAGTGACCCATTTGTAGTCTATGCTGTCCTCATCAAGTTTGACCTCCCCAGACTTGTATTTGGCATAGTAGCTGAGCACGACGACAGGAATACCATCAGGTCTGATGAACGTGAGGTCCAAAAGATATTGAGGTTTCTCAATTTCAAGATTCACTTCCTCCTTGACCTCCCTTCTGAGCGTGCTCTCAAGCGCGCCATACCACTGCCCTGCAGACGTGGAAGGTTTTGTATTTATATAGTCATCAGTCTCAAGTCCTCCTCCCGGAACGGTCCACTTGCCTGGAAAGGCCTTTTTGCTCAAAGACCTCTGGGTGATGAGATACTTGCCCTCCTTGTCGTATATGATGGCAGTTAAGGATATTCTATGGAGCTCCTTATCTTTTATTTCCATAATTAGTTAGAATTTAACCTCCACTGGTTTTTTTGCAGCCGCCTCGCCTTCATCAAGAGTGAATAGCTCCATCTTCAAGAAATGGAAGAGCTTTGCCACCAAATTGCTCGGGAACGAATCGATTGCTATGTTCAGGTCTCTGACATTGCCATTGTAGAATCTTCTGGATGCCTGGATCTTGTTCTCGGTGTCTGAAAGCTCCGTCTGGAGGGAAAGGAAGTTCTGATTCGCTTTGAGCTCAGGATACGCCTCTGCGACCGCAAAAACAGACCTGAGAGCGCTTGCAAGCATGTTCTCGGTCTTTCCCTTGTCAACGATGTTCTGGGCTCCCATGGCCGAAGCTCTGGCCTTCGTGACATTCTCAAAAGCTTCGCTTTCATGAGTTGCATATCCTTTCACAGTACTGACAAGATTCGGGATGAGGTCATATCTCCTCTTCAATTGGACATCGATGTCAGACCAGGCTTCCTTGGCCCTGTTGATCAAAGTGATGAACTTATTGTATGCAAAGATCGCCCAAATGAGCAAAACTATCAAAAATAACAATAATATGTTTCCTGTCATAATGGAGTTATTGTATCATAAAAGAAAATAAGAATAAAGCGTGGAAGATTCTCTATTTTAGGCTTGAGATATGGCTTGTAGCTCCTTTGACATATAGCTTTTGGATCTCTGAACCGGAAAGAGCGGAGGAATAGATACGGACATCGTCAATATAGCCTTTAAAGAAATTCCCTAGACCCCACGATCCTATACGAAAAATTCCACTGCTTTCAATTGTTCCACTCTGCGCTCCACTATTAACATTTACTCCATTTTTATACAAATAGAGTTTTGAACCATCATAAACTCCACAAAAATGTTGCCAAGTGTCATAAATTACCTGCTCGGAATCTCCCGTGGAACTATAACCTACTGATGTGTTGGCATAAAAAAACATTCGATTGTTTGATGCTTGAATTAGAAGCGAAAAAGAGGCTCTATTACTTGTTCCTGTTAAACCTCCAGGGGCATTATACGCTGTATCATTTTTATATGTAGGGTTAATCCACATACACATGGTTGCAGAATTTAATCCTCCAACGATTGGAGAAGAAATTGTTATATAATCATTCCCATCAAAATTATATGTTCCTTTGTTATTGTATCCTGAAGTTGTAGCATACGTGGCACCACTGATAGTTCCGTTATAACCACTTCCTGACGTATCTGGCGTCGGGTTTGTATTCGTATCAAACATCCATTCTCCAATTAATTGATCACCTATGGAGTGAAGTAAGGAAGAATCAAATCTTATTCCAGCAGTTATCTTTGCTCTGTCTCGGAGTCCTGTGATATTGGTGTATATAACGGAAGAGAGAATACCAACGATAGCAATGACGACAAGGAGTTCTATGAGAGTGAAGGCACGTTTGTTCATAGGACTATTGTATCAAATAATTTCAAAAAATTAAATATCTATATTCGCAAGCTTGGCATTTGACTGTATGAAGGCCTTCCTCGAAGGGACATCGGTGCCCATGAGCATGTCAAACACCTTGTCCGCCTCTTGGCCGTCCTCAATGGTGACCCTCTTCATGATCCTTTTCGTAGGGTCCATGGTGGTCTCCCAAAGCTCCTCGGCATTCATCTCTCCAAGACCTTTGTATCTTTGAACGGAGACTTTCGCTGACTTTTTATTTTCCACCTCGCTTTCCTCCTTCTCCTCCCCTTCCTCCACTTGGGAATCCGAGATCTTCTCCTTCTTGAAGAAAGCATCCTTTTCCTTGTCATCGTAGAAATAATGGACTTCTTTGCCCATCTTCACTTTGTAGAGCGGAGGCTGAGCTATGCAAATATGACCGTTCTCGATGAGCGGCTTGAAATATCTGTAGAACAAGGTGAGAAGAAGGGTCCTGATGTGGGCTCCGTCAACGTCGGCATCGGTCGCAATGATAATCTTGTAGTATCTGAGCTTGCTGATATCGAAGGTGTCCCCTATGGCGGCACCGAGAGCCACGACAAGATTCTTGATCTGCTCGGAAGCGAGCATCTTATCAAGCCTTGCCCTCTCAATGTTCAAGATCTTTCCTCGGAGAGGAAGTATGGCCTGTATTCTCCTGTCGCGTCCGGTCTTACACGTACCTCCGGCACTGTCGCCTTCGACTATGAATAATTCCGATTCCTCGGCATTTCTGCTCTGACAATCCGCAAGTTTGCCGGGAAGGGTCATGCCTTCAAGAGCGCCTTTCCTCAATATGGAGTCTTTGGCCGCTTTGGCCGCCTTTCTGGCCCTCAAGGCCAAAATGACCTTTGAGACTATGGCTTTGGCATCATCCGGGTTCTCCTCAAGGAACGTGGCAAACGCCTCTCCAAAGACCTCTTCAACCGCCCCTCTCGCCTCGACAGAACCGAGCTTTGCCTTTGTCTGTCCTTCAAATTGGATATCCTGTATCTTCACCGATATGACAGCTGTGAGGCCTTCAAGGACGTCGTCTCCCGTGAAGTTGTCTTCGCCATCTTTTACGAGATTGTTCTTTCTTGTGTAGTTGTTGAGCGTTCTTGTGAGAGATGTTTTGAATCCTGTGACGTGCGTTCCTCCTTCGATGTTCTCTATATTGTTGGCAAATGCCATGACCCTCGATGATATGTCGTCAACATATTGCAAGGACACCTCGACAGATTCGACAGAAGCGGTCTTTTTCTCGACATAGAAGACATTCCTGTGGATCGGCTTTTGGAACTGGTTATAGAATTTTATGAAAGACAAAAGCCCCCCTTCGAAGCAGAAGGAGAATGACGGTGCCTCAATACCAAGCTCTCCAAAATAGAATACATCATCGTTTATCTTCTCCGTCGTGCCTCTTGCATCTATGACCGTCACTCTCAAGCCCTTCACGAGGTATGCCTGCTGTCTCATATGCGAGACCGTCTTATTGAAATCAAACACGACTCCTTCTTTGAAGATCTCAGCATCTGGCTCAAATGTCACTATCGTTCCATGCTTGTCCGTCTTACCGATCTTCTTTACCACAGCCTTCTTCTTTCCTTTTGAGTATTCCTGAAAATATATTCCTTCATCTTTGTGCACGACGACTTTCATATACACGGAAAGAGCGTTCACAACCGAAGCGCCGACGCCGTGAAGACCTCCGGAAACCTTGTATCCTGTTCCCTCCCCGCCGAACTTTCCTCCGGCATGGAGCGTCGTCATGATGGTCTCAAGAGCCGAGACCTTCGTCTGTTTGTGCATGTCAACCGGTATGCCTCTTCCGTTATCCGCCACCCTCACTTTGTTCCCGGGCAAAATAGTTATCTCGATATGATCGCAAAAACCGCCCATAGCCTCGTCACGGGAATTGTCGAAAATCTCTGTAATGAGGTGCTGGAGACCATCGGGACCTGTGGTACCGATATACATGCCAGGACGCTTCCTGACAGGCTCAAGGCCCTCAAGGACCTGAATGGAACTGGCATCGTAGTGGTGACCGCCTGCTGCCTCTTTTTTGTCTTTTTCTTTGGCCATTTTTTTAATAAAAACAAACAGAATTTCTCTATTTGTGACCCCTCAATTATACCAAATTTAGGGGAGAAAAGAAAGCGAAAAAAGGCCTAAAAGGCCTTGAAATGCTTGCATTTTTCACGTTTTGTGGTAATTTTTGGGCTGGAGTACAAAAGAAAGGACGGATCAATGCCATACGACAAAAGCATCCTGCACGGACCGGATCCCATTCCGGAAGCTTCGTCACGAGAGATTCTTCCGTTTGTTCCCGGAAGCATCGATCGGTCAATCTTGGAAAGGCCTGGGGGTGTAAACCTCGGGCCGGCGTTCGAGTCTCCGGCCGCCTGGAGAAAGGTCTGGCCAGATCTTGTTCTGGCCTAAATCGATCAAGGGTCGAAACACGAAATGTTTCGGCCCTTTTTATTTCCCAAAAAATATCGCCATCCTGCGCCATTCGCTTTTGAATATGTCAGTATCCACGAACTTCGCTTCCCTGTTCCTCTCATCCGATGTGCTTTCCGGGTCATGGAAATAGAAACCCGATATCTTGCCGTCTTTTTCCTCATATCCCGTTATGACGACAGTATGAAACTTCTTCTGTCCGAGGATATCTTTGACGATGGAGACTATCACCGGATCATTCTTATCAATTGATCCTTTTATATGCAACAATCCTTCTTCCGTATCGATCTTTTCCTCCCTGTGCACTTCAAGCCCGAGATCCTTTGCAAGAGCCACGATGGAATCATGGAACCAGCCGGACTTTCCGTATCCACCGATATCTTGTCCTTTTTTGATAAGATCATCGATTGAAACATCTTCGGCTTTTCCGTAATAATTCAAGACCATCTTCAGGCAGGTGATGAGACAGGCTCTCGGCATCCAATATCTGTCGGATACATCAATAAATTGGGAATAATATGGTACGTTTAATTTCATTGTTTTTATCTTACCTGCCATCCGGCATTATCATTCATCTTCTTTGTCATCCTTTCCACGATCCCGTTCACCTCATCATCGGACAGGGTCCTTTCATTGGACTGGAACACCATTCGATATGCATATGAGGTCTTCTTCGTTCCATCCTCGAATGTCTTGGTGAATACGTCAAAGAGCCTGTGCTTTATCATGAGCTCAGTTGCTTCCTTCAAAATTATCTTCAAGACATCCTCCGCTTTGACTTTTTCTGGTGTAAACACGGCAATATCGCGTATCATGTATGGGTACTGCGATATCTTCTTGAATTTGATGTCCTTTTCTTCATTTTCCGGTATATCATATGAGGAGACCTCTGGCAGACCTTTTATCATCTCTCCAAGGTCAAACTCCACTATATTCTCATCTTTGTTCACCTTGTTCAGTTTAAAGATAGATAATTTACCAAGAACTGCATCCAAAGTCTCTTTTTCCTTCGGTTTCTTTACGCCAACAGGATTGCCTACACCTATTATGAAATTCTCCTTCTCCCCTCCCTTGGTAAAGACATGGCCGAACTCGAATATTCTTATCTGCGGCATATCTATCAATTCAGAATACCTTGCATTGAATTCCAAGCTCTTCTTTATGGAATCTGTGAGATTCGTCCTCAAGAACTTCCTCTCCGGGGACATTGGCTTTGCAAGCTCTATCTCCCCTTTTTCGACAAAAGTGTAGTTCATGACCTCGGAAAATCCCTCGGCATACATGATGTTCCTTATCTTCTCCTTGTACGCGAAAACCTTGTCCGTCTTCGGTTTTTTCGAATCATTTGGAATATCCGTATCCTTCAATTTGTCATATCCGTATATCCTCCCTATCTCCTCAGCCAGATCTTCTTTGATCCGCAGATCAAGCCTTTCATCCGGAGCTGTGACGACGAATCTTTCCTCATTGTCGGACATTCTTCTGTATCCGACGATATGCTCAAATCTTTTTGAGCTCTTCATATCCTCTATTGCAACACCGCCTTTTAATTCGGTGCAGTGTATGACCTTGCCATCGCCAAGATATATTCCGCAGTGGTCCACTCCTTCTTTTACTTCTGTTCCGGGCAGGAATTCTACTGTCTTGAAGAATATCTTCCCTTCGCCTGTATTGGAAAAGACGACATCACCTGCCTTCAGGTCCTTTTCGCCTATTTTCTTTCCCCAAGCATATTGGTCCACCGACATTCTCGGTATCTGAACTCCGACTTGAACAAAGACATAGCTCACGAAAGACGAGCAGTCAAAGAGCTTTGGCGCATCGTATAAGATGCTTGCGCCGTTCTTATATGGAACTCCAATGAAAGTAAGTGCTAATTTCAAAACTTCATCTATAGGTTTTATTTTCTTCCACTCAAAGCCGAATCTATCAAATATCCTCTCTATATCCTTATCGCTTATTTTTATACCTATGATATCGCTCGCTTCCGTGGCCGAGATGCCAAGCTTGTATTTGCTCGCTTTTCTTGGATAGTTATCAACTACTTCGCCCACTTTCGTGTCTTTCGTTCCAGCAGTCTCCACTATGAGCTTTGTGAGGATATCCATGGCCTCTCCGCAAAGTTCTGGCGTGAGGTCGTTCTCATATCGCTTTGAGGCATCGGTCTGTATCCTTATCTTCTGCGCAGTCTTTCTTATTAAAACTGGATTGAAATTTGCCGATTCAAGCACAATGTTTTTCGTATTGGAATCGAGCTCGGCATAGTTGCCTCCCTTTATGCCGGCAATGGCCAGAGGATTTTTGTCATCTGTTATCAGGAGAATGCTTTCATCAAGCTCTACTTCCTTTCTATCAAGCGTAGTCATCTTTTCTCCGGCTTTGGCATTTCTTACCAATATTTTGTTCGATCCAATCAGGTCTGCATCAAAAGCATGCATCGGCTGTCCTATCTCAAGCATGACGAAGTTCGTGGAATCAACTATGTTGTTTATAGACCTCTGCCCAAGTGTCTCAAGCTTGGTCCGAAGCCACTCGGGCGATGGGCCAACTTTTATATTCTCAACCATCCTTCCGATGTATCTTCTGCAGAGCTTCGGATCCTCTATCTCTACCGAAAGGCTCTTTGATGTCTTTGAGACCTTGATATCCTTGAATTCCCTTGAGTATCTTTCCGGTTTCATTTCGGCAATGGTAGCAAGCTCTCTTGCCATTCCTCTGTGGCAAAGACAGCTGTGATTCAAGTTTGGCGTAGCTTTGGCGTCCAGGACAAAATCATTTCCAACAACCTCGACTCCCTCCACTTCCATTGAATGCATGTCCAAAAGATCCACCGTTTTCTCTATTTTCGGCGCCTTTCCCTTGAAATATTCGTTTAGCCAGTTATATGAGACTTTCATTTAAAATTGATTTACTAACCTCAGATCCCCAGAGTACAGAAGTCTTATGTCGTCTATCTCGTATTTGAGCATGACAAGCCTGTCTATCCCTCCGCCGAAGGCAAAGCCCTTCCACTCATTCGGGTCTATTCCAGCCCCATTTAATACTTTTGAATGGACCATTCCCGCTCCCATGATCTCAAGCCATCCAGAGCCTCCGCAGACATTGCATTTCCCCTCTCCTTTGCATTTGAAGCATGATACGTCTATCTCTACTCCCGGCTCGACGAAAGGAAAATAGCTCGGTCTAAATCTCACCTCGACGTCCTTCTTCAAGAACTTGTCAAAAAAAGTGTTAATAGTGGATTTAAGATCAACCAAAGAGACTTTTTTGTTCACAAGAAGTCCTTCGATCTGATGAAATATCGCTTCATGCCTTGCATCGGTGGCCTCGTTCCTGAAAACTCTTCCTGGACAGATTATCTTGAAAGGAGGCTTGTTCTTTTCCATGAAGCGGATCTGGACCGGGCTTGTATGAGTTCGCATGAGAGATGATCCTCCTTTCACCCAAAAAGTATCCTGCATATCTCTTGCTGGATGGTCTTTTGGAACATTCAGGGCATCGAAGTTGTAGTGCTCGGTCTCAAGCTCAGGACCGTCCACCTGGGCAAAGCCCATCTCAAAGAAGATGCGGCTTATGTCGTCTATGACCCTGGTTATAGGATTTATATGCATATGTGGATTATATGCGAAAAAACATCAAAAATCCAGAGGGTTTAAAAAATTATTTTGTCGCTACCTCGTGGTTCGCCTTCCCTTCAACATATAGTTTTTGTATGTCAGATGATGAAAGAGCACTATCGTAAATGCGAACATCATCGATCTTGCCGACAAAAAAGTTTTCCGGAGCTGATGGATTTCTTGCCCCGATCATTACATTCAATGTTTTGGAATATATCACCCCTGTTGCTGCAGTTTCTCCATGCTTTACGCCATCTATGTATATGCGAACACGACTGCCATCATATGTCGCGGCAACGTGATACCACGTATCTGCTTTCAAAGTAATGTCTGACAGAGCATAACCGGCGTATACTCCTCCGATATTTGCCGCCAGATGGATCTTGCCGCCAGAAGAACCGATAAACCTAAAATCCCATGGGGTGGTGGCCGTTTGATCAGCTTTAGTGACAATTGCTTGATAAGCTATGCTTGGATTTGAAGTATTGATCCATGCTGTGACAGTAAGATAAGAGAGCTCCAAATTCGGAGTGGATATATAATCGCTTCCATCAAAACTGTATGTTCCCTTGTTATTGTATCCTGATGTTGCGGCATATGTGGCACCAGTGATAGTACCATTATTTCCGAATCCTGAAGTATCGTATGTCAGAGAACCTACTTGGGGCATATCAAAGGTATATTCCCTTACTAACTGATCCCCTATTGAATGCAGTGTTGAGGAATCAAATCGTATTCCTGCAGTGATCCTAGCTCTGTCCCTAAGTCCTGTGATATTGGTATAGATTACGGAAGAGAGTATACCTACGATGGCGATGACCACAAGCAATTCAATGAGAGTGAAACCTTTTCTGTTCATAGAGTCATTATAACAAACTCACTTGGAAGTTCAACTTCCATATCAAAGAATGACCTCGGCAACATAACTTCTATCTTTTATGTACAAAGACCCGTCCGAGACCCTGAAATCCGGAGAATTGCCATGATATATGAGCTGGGCGAACTTTTTCGGATTTTCCTCTATCTGGACCGCAAATATATCGCCGCCGAAAGCAAAGACGATGGCATTCTCATATCCAGGAAGAAAATCTATCCTTGTAGGACTTGAACCGAATGAATATACGAGAAGCTTTGTCTTGCAACCGGACCCATCGCAGAAATATTTCGGCTCTCCGTCCTCCCTCCCGAACCATCCTATGAATATATCCCCTTCTTCATTCCACAAGCCAAGCTTGCCGTCCATTATGGGAGCGTTCTTCGTCCCAAAATTGCTTTTCAGATCGATCGTCGTGGTGGAGACTATCTTGGCCTTTCTTGTCGTACTTGCGAAGATCGCAGAGATGTCGGCATATTCCTGGTTCTTCTTCTTTGTCATCATCGTCGAAGTGCCGTTCTTGATCAAGATGTACGAAGTAATCTCCCTCAATTCAGACTGTTTGGTCAGCATGAAAACATTGGCATCGGAGACAATGTTGTTTTGAACGCGTATCGTCTTCGTCCATGTGTTGTATCCGTCCTTTTTCACGGAAACATTATATGTCCCTACTCTAAGATTTTTTATCAATATATCCCTGTTGAAAAAGCTTGTCTCATCAACCAATTTTGAGTTCAAAAACACCTGCGACCCTATAGGCGCAGTGTTCACATATATCCCTCCTGTCTTCAGCAGACTGAAACCGCTCGTGAATATGTCCCCGTTCGCATACAAAACGATGATCGGCGAAACGACGACGAAAATGACAAGAAACACTATGAATTTTATCTTTCTTCTTATGACAGCCATCTTATTTTTTTCTGTGCTTAGGCGTTACCCAGTATCCCATATATTTCCCGAACATCAACCTTGTCTGCGCATCAATGGCCGGTATGGAACCGAAGACCACTACGGTCACCGGTATGATGATCCATTGGATGGCCATGGTCAATTTACTGAACCTTCCGTATCCTTCCGGCGCTTTCGGGATGAAGCTCATGGATATCGCGGCGCAGAGGAAAAGACCGAGCATTGCCACGGTCATCATCACCTTCGTGAAAAGTGGCAGATTGTATGAAAGGACCGTAGAATTGAAATCCCTTCCTCCCAATATGACGGGAAGCCAACCGAGGAAGAACAGGATCATGGGATTCGTGGACAGGGACCAGAAGCCTTCGAACAGGATGAAGGTATGTTTGAATTTCGTCCAAAAGCGTATCTTCTCGTTCTTCAAGAAACCGAAGAGGACGAACGGTCCGTTCTCAACTCCCCAAGACCATCTTCTTTGCTGCTTGTATATGTTCTTCAGAGTTTGCCAGAATGTCGGCGCCAGATTTGCGTCCATTGAGACCGGAAATGAGAGCGGAACGACCTTGTAATTGCCGTCAAATGCAAGAAGCGAGCTCCAGAAGATCCTGGAATCCTCCGAGACCATGTTCTTCTGCCAATATCCGACATCGTATAGAGTTTTGAAACAGACCGAGTGGGAAGAGAATGTCTCAAGTATGTCCGGACGCTCCTGCTGTATCATCTGCCAAAATGTCGCAGAAAATGCGGCAACGCGCGATGGCATCGGCGCCTCCCATATATTGTTGTTGAATAGAGGCACAGGCTGGAATGATGACCTCAATGGGTCTTCAGCTGTGAGGAAGTTCCAAGTCAGGCACTCAAAATACTGCTTGTATGCGACGGTATCGACATCAAAGGCGGACACGAGGACATCCTCATATCTTGTCCCCTCCTTGTCCAATATCTCCTTCCTTGCAACTTCTGCGGCATATGAGATATTTGATCCTTTGCCGGGCATCTCTCCTGGAAGATTGCTTGGATGGATCGTGCACAGCAAGTGGCCGAATTTTCCTGAAAATTCCCTTTTTATATATTCGGTGACCTCTAGGGAATGCTTCTTGTTTCTTTCCTCTCCGGAAACCACGACGATCATCTTGCTCTTGTCATATTCGCAATGGATCAGGGATTCCAGGCTTTTCTTCACTATCTCATATGGCTCGTGATAGAAAGGAAGGATGACCAAATGATGCATCCTGCCATACTTCAAATTGGCAAGCTTGGCCTTCCAATCGACGGAGATGTTGTGCTTTGTCTTCTTCCAATTCTTTCTCAGGTATATGGAAAGATACACTGTTTTGAGGATCCAATATGTGTCAAAGACGATTATGAACACTGACGCATGGAAAGGCAGGAAGAACGAGAAGAAGAAGATGCCGAATATGGTGAGCCATAGCAAAGCACCCGGGATGATCTCGAGCATCCTGTATAATCGTCTGTCTTTCCCAGACAGATCCCTTGCATGCGCAACTCTGTAATAAATACTGTTCTTGAAATCCATTTGGAGCCACCTCCGAGGATCGAACTCGGGACATCATGTTTACAAAACATGTGCTCTACCAACTGAGCTAAGGTGGCTTCGGAAAACCAAGCTAAATCTAGCAAAAAAATAGGGAAATTACAAATCCTTCCTTCTCAAAGAATCCTTGTAGTCAGAAACATTTTTCAGAAAAAATGACACTGAGTGCTTGTGCGTCCCATCAGTCTTCTGCTGCTTCAGGAAAAACTTCGGCTGCTGGCTGTCCAGCCTTCTTTTCAATTGTATTGTTTCAGTTTTTATATAGTTTGCAACCATGACCGAAAGCTTATGGAAGTTCTCGAACTTTATCTTCGATGCAATATGCCTGCTCTTCCCTACTATCCTCCTGCAATGCTCGTCATTTTCGCAGACGATGTTCGATATGACCTCATGACGAAAGATAGATATGCCAAAATACTTCACCGATATCATTGCGATGATGAGGACAAGCGATGTGTAAAATAAGGCTATTGCCATAGATTTATTTCATCGTACTGAACCTGACGAACTTCCCGATCTCTATCTTCTCGCCGAACTTCTGTATGGCATTCTGTATCAAGGTGTTTATGGTGACGCTGGGATCCTTTATGAAATCCTGCTCCAAGAGTATCTTGTCCTTGAAGAATGCATCGAGCTTGCCGTTCAGGATCTTCTCTTTCATTGCCTCTGGCTTGCCTTTGACCTCATCCGCAAATGCATCCAAGACCTTTGCTTTCTCCTCCGCTGGGACTTCCTCCTTTTTTATGTAAAGCGGGTTTGTAGCGGCAATCTGCATTGCGATGTCATACGCAAGCTTCTGGAAATCCTCGTGCTTTGAGACAAAATCCGATTCGCTGCAAAGCTCGATCAAAACTCCGACGGTTCCTATGCCGTGGATGTATGAGACGATCCTGCTTGATTTAAGGGTCCTCTCAGCCTTCTTTGCCGCGGTCTCCGCGCCCTTCTTCTGCAGAAGTATGCATGCCTTGTCCATGTCCCCTCCTGCATCTTCAAGAGCCTTCCTGCATTGCATGACGGAGATCCCTGTCTTTTCTCTGAGTCCTTTGACCTGATCCATTGATATAGCCATAATTGTTTAAAAAGATCTAACTTATAAAATGCGAATTAAATTTTAAGATTTTGCCACTTTCCCTGCTTTGTATGCTTTGACTATTTCCGTGACAAAGAGGGAGATACTAGGCATGGATGCATCGTTTCCTACTATTGGGTAATCGATCTCCTTTATGTTGCAATCTGTGTTTGAAAGCGCGATGACCGGTATTCCCATCTTCTTCGCCTCGGCGACAACGATGAACTCCTTTCCTGGATCGATGACGAACACTGCCTTTGGGAGCTCCCTCATCGGCACTATGCCGTGGAACATCTCATCAAGCTTTGCGATCTTCCTGTCTATGAGCAATCTTTCCTTCTTTGTGTATTTTGAGAGTTCCCCCTTTTCTTTCTGTTTCTGAAGATCCTCAAATTGAGCGATTCTCTTCTTTATCTCCACTGCATTCGTGAGGGCTCCTCCAATCCATCTGCTTGCGACGTAAGGCATGTCTATCGATTCAGCTCCGAGCTTTACTGCGGCCTGAGCCTCGTTCTTTCCGCCGACAAAGAGTATCTGCTTACCTGTCTTTGCTATCTCAGTGACAAAATCCTTCGCTTTCTCGAGCATTAGAGCCGTCATTTCAAGGTCCATTATCTCAACCTTGTTCTTCACTCCGAAAATGAAAGGGGCTACTGAAGCATTCCTTCTGGATTTCTGGTATCCGAAATGGGCGCCTGCTTTGAACATTGCGTCTATAATATCGTTGTTTTTCATTGTTTCTTTTTCTGCCATAGGTTTCCGAGTATATCAGAATATAAAATAAAATCAACCGGCAGAATGCCTATTTTGCCGCCATCACATGAGATGCCTTTCCTTCGGCATATAATTTCTCCACATCCGAGCTTGAGAGAGCGCTCGTATAGATGCGAACATTATCGATCAAACCGCCGAAAAAATAATTAAAGCCTAATTGAGCACTTCCTCCGATATAAACGCCTGCAGCATAATTATTTATTATACTACCAGCTATAGCTGTCGTACCCTCTAAATTACCGTTCACATAGATTTTTACATTTGAGCCGTCATAAGTAAGAGTTGTTTGATACCATGTATTCAAAGACAAGTTGGTGGAATTGGTCACACCATACCAAGTACTATTTATAAACACCCATCCTGTCATACGTTGAGACGTCAGGCTGTACTCTAAAGCAAAAGGACCGTTCTTTGATACTATAGAGCCTCTTTGAGCTATGCTTGGTTTTATCCAAGCAGATACGGTAATTGCACTTGCCGACACTTCCAGATCGGTTCCCAAAAAGATGTAATCATCGTTTCCGTCAAAACTGTAAGCTCCTTTATTGTTGTATCCTCCAGCAGATGAATATGTGGGTGCTGTGGTAGTAGAACCGTTGTTTCCCATTCCTGAAGTATCAGCTAAGGGGTTCGTAGAAATATCAAACAACCACTCTCCTGCAAGCTGATCTCCTATTGAGTGCAGTGTTGAGGAATCAAACTGTATTCCTGCCGTTATCCTTGCTCTGTCTCTGAGACCTGTGATATTGGTGTATATGACGGAAGAAAGAATACCAACGATGGCTATGACGACAAGAAGTTCTATGAGAGTGAAGCCTTTTCTGTTCATGAGAGCATTATATCAATACAAAAATCCAAAAACAAGCGTTATTCCGCATCATCTTCAGCGTCCGCTTGGGGCTTTCCTTCCGCTTTGACAACATACTCTACTATATCGGCAAGCCCGTCTCCGGCCATTACATTCTCAATATTATACCAGGAATGCTTGACTCTATGGTCCGTGACCCTGTCCTGCAGGATGTTATATGTCCTTATCTTCTCCGATCTGTCCGCAGTCCCTATCTGCTCCTTCCTCTCTCCGGCAAACTTCTTCGCATCCTCCTCCTCTTTCTGCATCTCAAGCTTGGCTGTGAGAATGGACATGGCCCTTTCCCTGTTCTTGAGCTGGCTTCTTTCGGCAGTTGAACGCACATCTATGCCAGTTGGAATATGTATTATTCTCACCGCAGTTTCCACTTTGTTCACATTCTGCCCTCCTGCACCACCAGACCTTGAGAACTCTATCTCGAGATCGGACGGTTTTATCTCTATCTTTGTTTTTTTCCTTATAGGAAGAACTGCCACTGATGCAGTGGATGTATGGACCCTTCCTGATTTCTCGGTCGTAGGGACTCTCTGGACCCTGTGCACTCCGGTCTCGAATCTAAGCTCCTTGTACACTTCCTTTCCTCTTATCTCGAACGAGGCTTCCTTGTATCCGCCGAGCGATGATCTCGATTCGTTCACCGCGGAGAATGACCAGCCCTTGAGCTCGCAGAATCTCTTGTACATCTTTGCAAGGTCCTCAGCGAATATGGCAGCTTCCTCCCCTCCCACTCCAGCGCGAATTTCCATGATAGCCTCGTTAGGAAACTTCTCCTCTTCCTCCGAAGATGCAAGTATTCCTTTCATCTGTGCGAACAGATTATTCTTCTGAGATTCTATGCTCTTTATCTCCTCTTCGGCAAGGGAAAACATCGCATGGTCCTTCTCGGCCATCTTTTTTATGGACTCCTCCTCATTCTCAAGCCTGGAATACTCCTCGGCTAGATATGCGGTCTTCTTATTCTTCCTGAATTCCTCAATTATGTTTTCCATTGTTTTTTGGAGAAATGAAAAACCCGCGCAAAAAGATGGCGGGTCTTGCCACTGTATTGTTATTTTCCAGCCTTTGCCTTCTTTGAAGCAGCCTTGCTGTCGCCGAGCGCCTTTCTTGCTCTGAACTTCTCCACTCTTCCTGCCGTATCAAGCACCTTCTCATTGCCTGTGTAGATCGGGTGGCAATTCCCGCAGATCTCAACGTGTATATCCTCCTTGGTGGAGCCGAAATCGTAAGTGGCGCCGCATGCGCAGGTGGTCTTGGCCTTGTTGAAATACTTCGGATGTATGTCTTTTTTCATAGAAGGTGATGATAGCAAAAATTCAATAAAAAGCAAGACATTGCCTATTTTGTAGCCACTTCGTAGCCTGCCTTCCTTTCCGCATAAAGCTTTTGGATCTCCGAGCTGGAAAGACCGCTTTCATAAATACGGACATTGTCTATCAGGCCGTTGAATGGATAATCACCATTAGGTCGTTCGCCTATTCTTACGTTACTAGCTGATAGTTCAACAGGTGTGCCTGAAATACAGTTATTTTTTAGAACTCCGTCCAAATAAATATCATATCTGCTGCCATTCCAAGCCATTGTCACATTATGCCATCCTGCAGAAATACTTTCAGTACTGTTACACCAACCACTCCTTCCACCAGGTGCATCAAGGACTGATATGATTTCATTTGTCAAAGCAGTTGTAGCGGCTCCAAGGTGAATACCAGAAAATGAACCTTCCGCGTTGAGAAGTAATGCGGCGGCGGAATCTTTATTTATTATCGAGCTTGGTTTGAACCAAACACTCGCAGTCCTAGCGGTTTTATTTATATTTCCAATACCAATATAATTGTTTGTTCCATTAAAACTATATGCTCCTTTTCCATTATATCCTTCCGTTGCTTGCCATGTAGGCCAGCTCGCAGAAGTTCCGTTATTGCCAAATCCAGAAGTATCAGTCGCAGAATTCTGAGCATCATCAAACAACCACTCTCCCACAAGCTGGTCTCCTATAGAATGAAGTGTTGAAGAATCAAATCGTATTCCAGCAGTCACTTTAGCCCTATCCCTCAAACCTGTGATATTCATATATATAACGGAAGAAAGTATGCCTACGATGGCAATAACGACAAGGAGTTCTATGAGAGTAAATGCTTTCTCTTTGCTATGCTTGAGGTTCATACCCTATATTATATATATATATATATATTGCAAATCAACTGTATGTACAGGTATTGTCTATTTTGTAGCCACTTCGTAGCCTGCCTTCCTTTCCGCATAAAGCTTTTGGATCTCCGAGCTTGTGAGCGCACTCTCGTAAATACGCACATCGTCTATGAGACCTGAAAAATATTGGTCGACTCCGGGAGTGCCGTATCCTATATAAAAGTCAGAAGCCCAATATAGCAAATTGCCTGTTTTGGCGATGGATCCGTCAAAATTGCCATTCAGATAAAGGGATATTTTTGCACCATCATAGACCATGGTGACAAACGACCATGTATTCAATGGAATTACACTGTTTCCAGAAACAAATAACCACGATCCAGTTCCAACACCAGCATAAAAATGTTGATCACCAAGAGCAAGAATATAAGGCTGATTTTTACAAACTATAGTGCCGGCTTGCGTTGAATTAGGGTTTATCCAAGCGGAAACCGTGACTTTGTCCGTAGTTATGCTCAAATTTTGCCCGCTTGGAGCTGCTATCCATAAATAATTGCTTGTTCCATTGAAACTAAAAGCTCCTTTCCCGTTATACCCGGAAGTGGTGGCAAAGGTGGCTCCACCACCGTTGGTCAAAGTATTGCCAGCTCCTGAAGTGTCTATAAGCTGACTTTGAGAGTCAAAAACCCATTCCCCTAACAATCGATCTCCAATGGAATGCAATATTGATGAATCAAACCTTATTCCTGCCGTCACCTTTGCTCTGTCTCGGAGTCCTGTGATATTAGTGTAAATAACAGAAGAGAGTATGCCTATGATGGCGATGACTACAAGGAGTTCTATGAGAGTGAAAGCTTTTTTGTTCATGTTAGTATCATATCATTACAAATCCAAGGTATCAATATCTTTCTGGAATTGCGTAGCTCTCTGCGCAACTTGATATCCATAGCCATACTTCGTGTTCATGTAGGAGCTAAGTCTGCTGCCTTTCAAAGACAATCCGCCATAGTATTTTGCCGCAGAACAAGACCAAAGGTCCCAAGTCCTTGAGAAAGCCGTTCTGCAGATGGTCTGTGCATCTTTCAAATACAATGCTGTTCCGACGAAAGCATCTCTGTTGGAAAACGGCGATGGGAATGACGAACCGATGACGGCAGCAACCCTGTTCTTGTACCCTATTTGGGTAGCAACATTCCACCATGTTGACGGCATGAACTGGGCCGGGCCCATGGCTCCCCCGTATTGGCCGTCGGAGTATATGGGGCAAGAGACAGGCGTCGTATTGGGATTCATGCCAAGCTCGGACATGATAGCCAAAAACGATGGTATCTGCGATGGGCCCATTACGGTTCCAGCGCTATTTCTAGCAGACTGATTGTAGTAGCACTTGCCTATATTCTTCCCTATGAGCCCATCTATGGAAGTTTCTTGGGTGAGAACGGCCAAGACCAAAGCGGAACTGACGCCTATGGTGCTCTCATACGGCGCTACCAGTTTCAAAGCCTCTCCGAATGTAAGCTCCTCTCCGCCCACGGTCTTGAACAATCTGTTCCTGATCTGGTTCTTCAATCTCTCCTTCTCTGCGATGATCTTCAAGTATGCGCTTTCTTGGCCTTTGGTCTGGGTCAGAATGGTCTGCTTCTCTGTCTTGTAGTTCTTCAGCTGTCTTTGCGCGGTCTGCTGTTCGAATTGCAGCTTTTGCTCTTGAGACTGTCTTGTCTGCAAGTTAGTCTTCTGCTCCTCTGATGTCTTTTTCACGCCCGTAAGCTCCCCTATGAGCTCTTGGAGCTTGACGTTTATGGAAGCAAAGTCATCAGCATCCTTGAAAAATGTGGAGAGGTCTTCGCTTGAAAGAAGAACCTCCATCATTGAATTGTTGTCGAGAGCATAGTTATCCCTCATCATCTTTCCTATGGATTTCTTTATATCATCCATCCTGGTCGAAAGCTCCCCTATGTATTTCGTAGTGGTGACTATGTTCTCCCCCAATTGCTTTATCTTCGCATTCCTTGAATTTATGGAAAGCTGTATGGTGTTGATCTGATATGTAAGCTCAGCTATGCCCTTCTCAAGCTCCGATGACTGCTTTTGGGTCTTCTCAAGTATGACCTTCTGAGCCGCGATATCCCTGTCGCATTGGTCGGATATGGCCTGAAGCTCCTGATTGGTCTTGCCGTCCAAATTGGAATCGCAAGAGGCCGCCAAAGAGGTCTTTGGGAAAAATATGAAAATGATGAAGAATAAAAACACTGTCCTTTTGTAGAGCATCACCCTTGTATTTTACTACAAAACATTTAAAAAACCACCGGTTGGTGGTCTTTTATTTCTTCTCTGCTTTTGGCTTTTCTTCCTTCTTTGGAGCCTCTGTCGTGGCTTCTGCTCCCTCGGTGCCTTCCTTGGCCTCCTTTCCTTTCTTTGCAACCTCTATGGTCGAGAGATCTACTGGCACTTCTTCAGCAACTTCTTCCTTCGGCTCGTATACTGAAGCGACGACTTCGTCAGCTTTCACCTTAAGCTCGACTCCTGCTGGAAGCTTCAGATCTCCTGCTGTGACTACGCTGTCAAAAGTTGCGAGTGCGGAAATATCAATTTTGATATTGTGTGGCAGATCTTTTGGCAAAGCTTCAATTTCAATTTCATGCATGACTTTGACAAGCACGCCTCCGAGGTCTTTGACTGCTGGGGCAACGCCCGTGAACTCAAGAGGAACTTTGATCTTGATGGCCTTTCCTTTCTCGATGGCATAGAAGTCTGCATGTCTAGGCTTGTCTGTGACAGGGTCCAGGTCCACATCATGGATCAAGACATCAACATCAATACCAGTGCCTTTCAAATGCAATATGGTGGATTCTCCTGCTTCTTTAAGGGTTTTCTCGAAGATTGGATATGAGAGCATTATGGGAGTGGAAGCCTCCTTCTTGCCATAGAAAACAGCTGGCATTTTGCCAGATTTTCTCATTTCGCCCAAGGGGGCCTTGAGGTCTCTTTTTTCTACTTCCAATGTGATCATGGAAATGACATTATACATAAATAGGATAATAAATCAAATGATTTTCACCAGGTAAATAGGACTACTTCTTATATACAAAAAATTGTCCGACAACAACCCAAGAGACGATCATTCCCAAACCCATTGGTATGATAAGGACCAGATCTTTTTGCGAAAAGCCGTATATGGTCCAAAAAGTATATGAGACAGCCAATATGGAGAAATAGAATGAAGATAGGCCTTCCATGCTCTTTCTTACATAGTTTTTTCTGACTTGGGCAGTGAGCCCAAGTCCAGTGACTATGAGAGAAAGGACAACGGTGACTATTTTAATTATAGGTAGGCCGAATATCATATAAAATTAAATATCCTCATTTTTTCCTCTATAACCTTCTCTACTGCAGGAATGGTATTCTCCATGTACTTATATGGAGCGACCTCATCAGGCCTTTCCTCAAGTTCAGTCTCAAGTGCATTTCTGAAAGCTACCCTTATCTCCGTATTTATATGGACTATGCTCATGCCTGCTTTTATTGCCGCTTGTATGTCTTCCTTGGAATTACCCGATGCTCCATGCAGGACCATAGGTGTCTTTCCCAAGGCATTCCTCAAGTTCCCCACTACTTTTATGTTAAGCGCCGGGTCTATCCCTCCCTTGAGCATTCCGTGTATGTTCCCTACTGCAGGAGCAAGCATGTCCACTCCCGTCTCTTCCACGAATCTTTTTGCCTCATCCGGCTTTGTCAGAAATTCCTCTGTTATCTTCACTCCTTCCGGAAGCTTGTCCAAAACTTTTGAAGATGCGCCTATGAATCCTATCTCTCCCTCAATGACTATCTCAGGATTCACCTTCCTTGCATATTCAACGCATTGTTTAGTCATCTTGATGTTATCCTCAAACGGAAGAGAGCTTCCATCTATTATGAAAGAGTCATATCCGGCATCTATGCATTCTTTGGCGCTTTCAAAGGATTTTGCATGATCCGCATTCAGGAAGATTGGGTAGTCATATTCCTCCCTGAAGCTCTTCACCAGAGCCGCTGCTTGCTTCACTCCCATGTATTTCTTCTCGCCTTCTGCCGTACCGATGATGACAGGAAGGTTCATCTTTTTCGCTACATTAAAAATACCATGAAGGGTCTCAAGATTTGAGATATTGAAATGGCCTATGGCAATTCCTTTCTCTCCTGCTTCTTTTATGTATTGTCTCAATGATTTCATATGTTTATTATATCACAATGCTCATTTCTCGCTCACAAAAGAGAATCTTGGGGCTTTCTTGCCGTCCCTTTCCACTTCTTCAGAAAACATGGCAACAGGTCTCACCCACAGATTGGATAGAGCATTCGTGCCCAAGTGGTCATATACCACAAAATCCTCCTTGGTCTCAGAATGTTTTGCAACACCGATGACCTTCACCAAATCTCCCTTGAAATGTCTGTATATTCCTAATTTCATATATTTCTCATCTCCTCTATCGCCTCCCCTATATCTTCGCTCTCATACAGGGCTGAGCCGGAAATGAGCTTGTTCGCACCAGCCTTCTTCAGGTCTCCTGCATTGTCAAAGTTCACTCCTCCATCCACGCTAATGACTACATCGGGATATTTCTTCCGCAGATCTCGGATCTTCTTCAAAATATCCCCATTGAACTCCTGTCCTTGGAATCCTATCCTGTCTATGCCCATAAACTGGACAAAATCTGCAAGCGTGCGCCCTTCGGCATCGGCTTTAAGATATTCATCAAGCATCTCATTCGGAGTATCGGGATTCAGGGCAATGCCTATTTCCACCGTTACTGCGGATTCAATCGGATACCCGTATTTTTTCCTGAGTTCTTTTATGAAATTCGGAAGTTCTTTTGACGATTCAATATGCAAGACTATTCCCTTTGCTCCGGCCGTTATCCAGTCTTCAGCGGACTTTTCCGGATCGCTTATCATTAGATCAGCCTCAAAATCCAAGCTCTCCCAGAAAGGGAAACCTTCTGATTCTCTCAAGATCCTTTCAAAGTCATTATCTTCATCTCCTATATATGGCCAGCTTTTACTTGGCACGAACCTACCATCACAGACGTCTATTTGCACAGTTTTGACCAATCCTTTGACTTGGGACATTTTATACTGCAGATCCTCAAATGATTCGGCTATTATTGCTGGGAGTATTTCCATGTTATTTAAAATCCAAATTATGCTTCACTTCCCTTGAGATCTTCTCTATCTTCTTTATCCTCCTTACATGTCTTTCCTCATTTGAGAATTTGGTCAGAAGCCAGACCTTTACAGCTTTCTTCGCCTTGGCAATGCTCAAGAACCTCGCTCCGAGAGAAAGGATGTTCGCATCATTGTGTTCCCTGCTTATCTTTATGAAAGCATGACCATGAAAGATGCTTGGTTCGCCGTAGTAAACGGTGGCGCGGACATTCGGAAATCTGTTTGCAACTATGGCCTCGCCTTGTCCTGAACCGCCGAGGATGATACCGATATTATTCTCTGGGTTCAGAGCTACTGCTTTTGCAACTGGTTCGATGAAATCCGGGTAGTCATCCGTACCATCGTATTTATGCGCTCCGCAATCCACAACTTCGTATCCAAGGCTTTCTACAAAAGGAATGAGCTTCTCTTTCATGGCAAAACCGGCATGGTCCGTGCCCATGTATATCTTTGGCTTGTGGCTTCTGAACCCGAGGTTTTTCATATGGAGAATTATATCATTAAAAATACAAAGAAAAAGGCCGTTCCTGTGGAACGGCCCTATAAAAACCCTGAACGTCAGTATCTGGGCGTATAACGAAACCCTATGAGCAACCTCAATTGCCCAATTTCTTTACGAATATTGTTGAAGATATCCGTAAAAAATTTGTCGGGAAGAAGACTATTCCAAGTTTTGCGAGAACGCTCCACGTCCCTAAAATAAGAGCGTAAAAGAAACAGATCATCAATACGCTCTTTTGCTTGTTTCTTGGTCTGGATTTTAGCTTTAATTTTCAAGGATCACCTCTGGAAAAAATTAATACCTCCGATTTTTAGGTTACAATATTTATTTCAAAACATCAAGTAGCACTTTCCTGATCACCTGCGGATTCGCCGACCCTTTCGTAGCTTTAATAGTTTGCCCAATGAAGAACTGGAGCGCCGCTTCCTTGCCACCTTTGTAATCTGCAACAATCTTTGGATTGTCAGCCACTAATTTCTCAAGGATGACTTTGAGCTCCCCTTCATCGCTTTTCTGAATCAAACCTTCCTTGTTTGCTATGACCTCAGGGTCAAAATCCTCTTTCATCAATCTCGCAAGCAGGTCTTTTGCGCTTCGTGAGGAAAGCTTCCCTTCCTTGAACATAGTGACCATCTTTGCAAAATTGACATCGCTTGGGTACTTCAAGCTTGAATCCTTTGACATGAGGCCGACAAGATCTGAGGAAACGAAGTTCGAGGCGATCTTCACCAATTCCTTGTTCCCCTTGAAGTCAGCAATGACTTTCTCAAAGAAATTGCCTAGTTCTATATTTCCGACAAAGCTCTCTGTATCGGTCTCTCGTATATTGAAATCTTTCAGATACCTTGCCTTTCTCTGCCATGGAAGCTCTGGAAGCCCATCTTTTAGAGCTTTTAGGTCAAAGCACTCCGAAACGATCATCTTTGGAAGATCAGGGTCTGGGAAATATCTATAGTCATGGGAGTCTTCTTTGATCCTCTGTGAGTATGTCTTCTGTCCGGCATCATCCCATCCCCTAGTTTCTTGTATGATCTTCTCCCCTCTCTCTATTGAATCCATCTGCCTCTCTATCTCATATGCCACAGCTCTTTCCACAGTTCTGAAGGAATTGAGGTT
>JBAYMB010000002.1:0-25755 GCA_041663745.1 Minisyncoccota bacterium | reverse complement strand
TTTAAGTCCTTTGTAAAAACAGATCGAAAGATCAAATCTCTTCCGAGGAGGAAGTCATGAAAAAGTTATTGGTGTTGTTAACAGTGCTGTCTCTGTTTTTGGTGACTGGGTGCAAGAAGGCACCTACGGCTCCAGAGGGACCGAAGACGAGTACGCATGCGTATTCGTTCGATGTTAGTGTGGTAAGCAGTAACCCGACGACAACAACTGTAACGATTTCCTCTGTTTGTCAGGGGATTTCGAATACCAGCACAATAACAATTGTGGAGCCGGGTAGTTATAGTCGTGATGGTATTGCAGTCACTCCAACACCTGACACTGGTTCAATGCTTACGGTCAGTGTTAGCGCCGTTGGAAGTGAACCTGGGATATGGGTAGGGCTTACCATGCTTTATGATGGTGGGCCTTACAACCAAGTATCTGGAAATAATGGGTTTACCTCGGCATCTGCGAAGGTGTTCTAAAAATGGTTTGTTTGTGGGGCTCGGTTGTAATGACTGAGCCTTTTTTTATTGACATTTTTACCATTTTGAGATATACATGAGCGAGAACAATACAAAATTCACATCGTGGATTTTGAGTTCTTTTTAAACAGACAATTTCAAAACAAGGAGAGAAGTCATGAAGAGGTTTTCGACTGTTGTTCTGGTAGCTTTGGTTCTTGGGTTTTTCTCGGTTTCTTGCAATAAGTCTCCGAAGTCATACATTCCATCAGCTCCGCCACTGCCAGTGCCGAATTTTACAACATCTTCTCACCAATGGTCATATTCAGCATGGGGAAGTGTACCGGCGACCTTAACAGTCTCTTTTTATCGCTATGGCTACCCTGTTACTATTATGGAGGTTGTGACACTGCCTACCAATCCAATGATTGATATCACACCATCTCCTGATATTAACAAGATGCTCACAGTGAGCGTTGATGCTGTTACGGGAGGTTCCGGTGTTACTGTCGGGGTATGGATGGGCAAGGACGGTTCCACTTGGAATTCCGTGTTTGGAAATGACGGAAGTGCTGTGTTTTCGTGGATTGTGGATTAAGAATCTGATGTTTTTGGGCTCGGTTATAAACCGAGCCCTTTTCTATTCCATATATCATGGTATAATTAAGGGCAGTTATATTAATCATGGTCCATTTTCATTATCAATCTAAAATCATTTTTATGAAAAAAATATTATTAATCTCATCGATCTTGGTTGTCTCCACCCTTTCTTTTAATTCAGCTTCTGCTCAGACTGTTCCCAATATACCAAAAGTATCTTCGTCCACCCAAAGCTTTACCGTTGCGACGGTGAACATACACAATGCAAAGATCGTTTCCCAGAAGGACAGAGACTTCGTACTGTCATTTGATATTTCAAACACAGTAGGCAAACAGTCGGAAGTGAAATATGCGGTGCAGCTCATGCAGGTTTCATCAAAGAATGAATTTACTGTTGATGAGAAAGTATATCCTGAAACCTTGTCCTTGGGAGAGAATGTCAGCGTCAATAAGACCATCAACTATTCTGTTCCGAATTCTTTGCCTGCCGGAACGTACAAGCTTTATATTGAAAGCAAGAACGGCAGCGGGCTTATGCTTGCCGTCTCGTATCTCGGCAGTGTGAAAATAGCATCAACGGTGAATAATACTGTGCAGATAGTCCCGAATTCCTGCTCTTTCGCTCTTTCAAGCGGAACTTCAACATTCTATCAATATGCAAGCATGAATCCTGCAGATGTTCTCACCGCAAAATGCAAGGTCTCAAGCACTTTCAGCAATGATGTCGTTGTTACGCCATCATTCACTACAAGATATGCGACAGTCTTCGGAGATACGGTCTTGGATGTGGTCGGCGGTTCTTCCAAGCCCGTCACTCTCCATACCGGGGACAATGAAGTGTCATTTGAATTGCCAAAAGCAGAAAAACCCCAATCATACAATCTGACTTTTTCCCTCGTATCGGATGACAAGACTATAAGCTCAAATGAGATCTCGCTGAACTATGCTTTGGTAGGGCAGAGCGGTACGATCCAGAACGAGGTTTTTGACAAATCTTCATATAAAGCCGGAGAAACGGCGAATATACAGCTTTTTTCCACGCTTTCCCTCAGTACGACAAGCGTAGTCACCGTCACCGTATTCAATGATTCAGGAGTCGCTTGCAGTGACAGATCAGTGACAGAGATACTGCCAAATGTCTTGGTATCGAATATAAAGATACCGATCAAGAGTGATTGTGCCAATCCCAAGGCAAATATAGTTCTTTCTGTGATGGGGGATGATGGAAAGTATGTCACGCTTGATTCAAAGAATTCAGAGCTACAAGCAACAAGCTCGACTTCTTCAGGGAAGATCAGTCCGACTATTGGCATAGCTCTCATGGTCTTGATTGTCATTCTGCTCATTATTGTTTTAAGACTGGCCTTCAGAAGGAAGAATGACTCAACAGTCATCAAAACTCTTGCTGTTCTTGTCTTTGCCGCATCCATGTTCTTTGGCTTGAGCAATACCGCTTCCGCGAATACGAATGTTTTTACATATACAGAAGGGCCTTATAGCGGAGGCTGTTGCGGTTTATACATATCCTATTATTGGTCAATCTCTGTTCCAGACTATGTAAATTTAGGCGAATCAGTCATGGTAACATCATACGTGTCAGCTACTCATAATACATTTGAACTTCAACCGTTTACACAGAGCATACAAATTAGCGTTGATGGTTCTGCATATCAACTTGGCGCTGTATGTAACAGTCCGAATATTGCGGATTCTCCTGGTGTGTGGAACTATATGGTGTGGCAACTCGGAAATTGCGTAAGCAGTTATGTTTATGTACCTTTTACTCCGACACAATCCGTTGGTTCTCATATCGTCAACGCAAAATATGATTGGACTTTTGCTGATGAAAAGGACCACCCTTTTGGTAGCGGTTATGATTCCAGTAGCAAAGGCTGTGACCAAACATACAATGATCATGATTGCTGGCTTGCCTATGTTCGCAACAATATATATTCGGGAACTGCATATTTTTCCATCGATGTTTCGAGCATCATCGCAGCTTCTCCAAATCCCGTGGCTAGCGGCGCTACATCAAGCATTTCTTGGAGCTCGACAAACGCAAGTTCCTGCAGTGTCACAAAAAATGGCAGCGCTTGGAAGACAGGCCTTTCAAATGTAGGCACATCGTCCGGCAGTCTCTCGGGGGATACGCTCTTTGAGGTCACTTGCGTAAATGGTTCCTATTCAACCTCAAGCAGTATCATGGTCTATGCAAACCCGGATCTTCCGATAATAAGCTTGTCAGCCGCTCCATCCACAGTTGATTACAATGCCGCTTCGACCCTTTCATGGACCACATCGAATGCAAGCTCCTGCACCGCTTCATCAACGCCGAACAAGTGGTCTGGATCAAAGACGCCGAACAATTCAAGCAGCACGTCGATCACCGCTCTTACGGCAGATACCGTCTTTGAGCTCCGATGTACGAACACGAACGGCACTTCGGCAAGCACGACATCCGTGAACGTCAGGCCCGGAGTTCCAACCAGCTTTACCGGAACCTATGCCGCATGCAATACGATAAATCTGGCATGGACCGCTTCTCCGAACACGACAGCATACCAAGTCTACAGAGACGGGGTTTTGGCGACTACGAGCACGATAACCGGTACTACATATTCCGATGTGAGCAATTCCATACTTTCCGGACATACCTATGCATACCAGATTAGGTCACTGAAGAATGGTTTGTACGCAACATCTTCCATAGTGAATGTTTCCGCTGTTTCCAATATCACCCTTGATTCGACGATCACAGGCACTTTCTCGATCCCAATGTCTGTGGCCGTTGACAATCAAAATAATTTTTGGATCACGGATCAAGGCGATGATACCGTCCGAGCATTCAGTTCCACTTCTGATACCCAATATCGCACAAGCGGCAGCATAGGGCTCACCGATCCCATGGGCATTGCGGTTGACAGCAACAGAGACATATATGTTGTGGATAATGGCCATGACCGTTTTGTGAAATTGGCCTCGACCACTTTGGCAGTCATCTTGTCCAAGACCGGAGGTCTTGATGGATTCAGCAATGCGACTGATATAGCGGTGGATTCCTCAGGCAACATATATGTCGTAGATGCGGGGAACAGAGTCGTTCAAAAATTCAACTCTGCTGGAACATATCAGTCTCAATTCGGCCCTTCCATCAGCGGTTATGGAGAAATGTCTCCTAGAGGAATAGCTATTGATTCATCCAATAACATATGGATTGCCGATATTTATGGCCACCAAATACTGAAATTAAATTCTTCCGGAGCTTATATCTTGTCATTCGGCACCTATGGCGGTGGTGTCGGACAGCTTTCGAGCCCTTACGACATATCCATTGACTCATCAGGCAATATAATCGTGGCGGATTACGGAAACTATAAAGTCGCTGAGTTCTCTCCTTCAGGCACTTTCCTCAAGGAGTTGGCAGGAGTTACATTCGTCAACGGGCCTACAGGCATAGCTGTCAATAAAAGCAATGGCAAGGTGTATGTCACAGGGAGCGGCTATATCCAGAAGCTTGATCTCGGATATTGCAGCGGAGGGGCAATAAATACCGGCTGTCTGCTGTCTCAAACCGAAGGACCTCTGTCTGGAGGCGTCTATCTCAACAAGAAGATGACATGGACGATGCCGGATGTGCCGGGAATCACCGGTGCCACTTCCACTTGGTCCGGTACAGGCATACTGTCTACAATACAATACGGCCTTTCCGGCATATCGCTTGACAAGATCTATACCACAGTGGGTTCAAAGGCCATCAATGCGACGACAACAGGCTATTTGGGCGAAGACCCGTATACGACGACATGTTCTGCCACTACGACCGTGATCATGGAAAAAGGTTCGCAGGGAGAGATATAGGAAGAAGGGGCTCCGAATATCGGAGCCCTTCTTTTTTACTTTTTTCTTTGTGATACAATTATGGGGATGAACCTGAAAAGAAAACTTTTGCTCATATCGTTTGTCACCATTTTGCTCGTAGCGATACTCCATTACTATGCCCTCAAGCTCAGCTGGTACTGGGCATACAGATGGTCCGATATCCCGATACACATACTTGGAGGCTTCTGGATCTCCCTTACAGCCCTTTGGGCGTCTCTTGAGATAGGGCATATAGACAGGATAACGGGATACAAGAGAAAGGCCATGATAGTGATGCTTTCCTGTGTCATTCTCGGAGGCGTGGTCTGGGAGGTGTTCGAACTTGTTGCCAACATAACCAATGTCAGCTTCATCGGATACTGGAGCGATACGCTCGGAGACATATCAAGCGGTTTTTTGGGCGGGCTCATAGCTTACTCATACTTCACAAAGACGAAGAAGGGAAAGCCTGTGGAATGTTCCAAATATCACGTCGTGTGCGCTCTTGGGAATCCTGCATGAGGGAATTTTTGAATTTTGATTACAGAGAAAAATGTGATAAGATGGATTTATGAAAAATCTGAACATAACAAACATCATCTGGAAAGAAGGCAAATATTTCGTTGCTCTGTGTTTGAATGTCGAAGTTTCCAGCTTTGGCCGAACAAAGAAGGAGGCAGGGGAAAATCTCAAAGAAGCCCTAAAATTGTATTTTGAGGACATGAAGGTTTCTAGTCTGAGAACCGTCCAGTCTCCAGAGGTGATCAAGCAGAATTTCCAATATGCCTAGGATGTTTTCTTCCGGACATATCATAAAAATTCTTGAAAAACATGGTTTTATCTTTGTATCACAGCGAGGAAGTCATGTGAAATATCGCTTGTATGGGCCAAGGACTTTGACGGTCATTGTTCCAGCCGGACGCAGAGAAATTCCTTGGGGAACTTTCAAGTCCATACTTCGACAAGCATGCTTGGAAGAAAGAGATTTTCAATAAAAACAATCTTGTTTTGAAGATTCTTCAAGCTGTGATACGATGTGAATGTGAAAAAACATTTAATCATAGCATCGTATGACGGCATCAATACTCATTATTGTGGTGTAGGTACGATCATCAGAAATACGATTTTTGCATTAAAGGATTTTGCAAAAAAAGAAAATATTAAGGTGAGTTTGGCTTGTGTTTCAGCTGATCCAAAAGGTAAGGTATTTAGTAAAACATGCTTTAAAGACAGCATTGAGCTTGTAAAAAATACAGGTGGCTATTTGGTACCTTTATGTAACGGGACTACCGGGTTTGATGAAGGTGATATGTGGAAAAGCTTTCCTGAATGGAAAGGCGAGTGTGCGTCTTTGGCTACGGCGCTTAATATCATTTTAGATGATAGGGAAGACAATGTCTTAATATTGCATGATACTCCATTCTTATTGTTTACGAAATTTAAAAAACAGATCTTTGGAAAAAATTTGAGATGCTATTATATTCCACACAGTTCCGGTTTAAATCATATGTTCGGAAATGACAATTGGAGAAATGAAAGGATTAAAATAGAGAAAGAAGCGTTTCAAGATATACAAAAAGACGACTCGTCACGATTGCTTGCAGAAGGCAGGAATTTTGCTGAGCATCTGACCAAGGATTACAGTGTAACTTTTGGTAAAGATGATTATCTTACAAATGGTCTTTATTTTGGCAGATATAAGAAATTTCTTGATCAGGAATTCAATATATCCGATCTTAATAAATTTGGTATAAACATAGATCCGAAATCAAAAATAATTTTCGGTTGGGGTAGATGCTCCGTTGCCAAGGGATTTAAAGAAATGCTTGAGGCTTGGAAAAGCATTGTTAATTTATTGCCGAACTATTATCTAATACTGCAGTCACCAAACAATTCTGGTGAAAGTGATTATCTAAAAATTCTTAAGGAATATGAGCTAAATACACCTAGAACCATTGTTATAGATGATTTCAATCCTGAAATATGGCAGACCATCCTACGTATTAAAAATACTGATATTGTTTGCATACCATCTATTATGGATCCAAATCCCCATACAGCGATTGAGGCAAAGTTGTTTTCCAAGGGTATGGATTATGTAATCGTTGCCAGTAACGCAGATGGAGTAAAAGATACTTATACTGATGATGAATGCATATATGTAAATCCATATTCTAAGGAAGATTTCTCTAACGGGTTTCTCAAGGCGGCCAAATTAAGTGAAGAAGAAAGGCAAAGAATGAATAAAATCAATGTCAATAATCTTCCTTATTATGATTACACAATAAAGATTAAAAATTTTCTTAAAATAATAAAATTCATATGATTTTTCGATGGTCAATTTGGGGTGATTACGTATTTAAAAATATTGAACTTTTACGCTACAGTATCCTTTCTTTTAAAAAGCAATTTGGGAATGATCATAAATATATTATATATACAGATAATGTGGAATTCATATCAACACATACAGATAAAATTGTAGATGTAAGGCAATTTCCCTCTGGTAATAATTCGTTATTTTGTGTTAATTCTAAGGCAACTTGGATGAAATGGTGTCCTTCTATAAGGATAGATATAAATGAGACTGAATTTTACATAGATTCAGATGTTTTTCTCCTTAAATATCCTAAAGAAATCGATTCGTTTTTATCCGATACAAACAAGAAATTCGCCATTACAGATGAATTTTTTGGTCAATCATGGCAACATGGCGCTATGAAGAAGAAAACAACCCCAAACACACCATTTGTTAATGCTGGATTATTTATACAAAAGGCCGGATATGATATCTCTAACGATCTGATCAAGGAATTTGAATGGTGGCAAAAAAATATAAAAGTTAACGAGCAAACTCATCATGATGAACAGGGAGCTTTGGCAATTGCCGTAACTGATTATTTGGTTAATGGAGAGTTGTGCATTTTGTCGAAAGATGATTATATGCTAATTGGTGATAATGAAAATACAGATGTTCAAAATTTGGATAAAATCACCTTATTTCACGCTGTTTATCCTGATCATCCGGCATTTTATAAATTTAAAGGATTTCTTGATAAGATTTTACATATATAGAAAAAATGTTGCAATATAATGTGTCCGGAAAAAAGAATACCGTAGCAATCCTTATGTCAATTAGAAATGAAGAATCATTCATTGATTTTAATATCTCATATCATCTTGATATCGGTTTTGATTATATATTCATTACTAATCACTGTTCAACTGATAATACCAAAAAAATACTAGATTCATACAAAAACGACCCGAGAGTCATTGTCATTGAGGAAAAAGATTCTGTTTTTGATCATGCAAAGATTATAAATAAATTACTCAATTATGTTAACACTCACTATAAAATTGACTGGTTTATTTTTTTGGATGCAGACGAATTTCTTTCGATAAGCGATGGGTCGGTACATGATTTTGTCGCTCGTTTGGACGATAATGGTATTCCATATGCGACTATTGGTTGGGCAAATGCCTTATTTGATCACACTTTTTCTGATTACACATGTTCTCCGGTAAATACAATAGATACCACAAAATACTACTATCCATGGCCGGAAAAAGAATGGCAGGAATATGGACATTTTAGAAAGGCTATTGTTAGAAATCATGAAAATATGGAAATAGTCGTAGGCGGACATTATGTAGAGACGAGGAATAATATCGATTTTTTTGGTGAATACCATTGGAATCCGTTTATTATTCCAAAAAATGAGGCCAGATTATTGCATTTTGAATTCAGGGGCAAAGCAGATGAAATATATAAAAAATGGGAAAAATTAGCGTCATTTGAAAATGATTCTTCTTCTAATACCAATTCCCCATGGCTTGAACGAATTCGAATGATAAGAAAATACGTTAAAGATTTTAAAGATAATCTTAATGAGATAAATAAAAGATGGTTTTTTGAGCATAGAACGTTTTGGGGAACAATCATTACCGAAGATAAGATTATTTATGATAATACTATGTGTATTTGGTACAGAAAATATTTTAGAAAAAAGATAGAAAGTGGGAAGATCAAGTCAGTTTGTTTGGTTCGTACTGGTAACTTGGGTGATGTGGTGATGACTGAGCCTATTGCCCGATTTCTATCAAAATATGTGAACAAGATCTATCTAGCCACAGATATTAAAAATGCCGAATCTATGTTTGGTGTCTATAATAAAGTATATGAGTATAGTCAGATTGGTTCAGGGAAAATTAATTGCGATATAATGATACGGTTGGTTTATGAACTCAGTGACAATAAAAAGACATATATACAGGGATATATGGAATCAATTGGTTTTAGTGAGATAATTAATAAAGATACCCCAGTGCTAAATAATAGCCGAGATGGTATTATTGGGGAGGAATATATCCTGATTGCTCCTTTTACTAGCGGGTGGGAGGAGAAGAAAAGAAATTGGGGGTATAAAAAATTTGTTGAATTATCAAATCGATTAAGTACTGATTTAAATATTAAGTGTATAATGCTTGAAAAACATTACTCATTTGGTGAAATGATATCATTAATTGAACATTGTAAGTTTTTTATTGGAAATGATTCCGGTCCAGCGATAATAGCTCAGAGCTTTAAAAAGAAATCATTTGTTATTTTTGGAGCCACTCGTCCAGAATACATACATATGTCAAAATATACAGTGTCGATTTACGATAAAGAGAGGCACAAGCTTTGCAATCATAGTTCTAGAAGAGAAGAAATTGAGTGTTGTGAAGAATTCTGCATGGATAGGATAAGTATTAACCAGACATTTGAGATAATAAAATCAAATATATGAATGAATCAAAACTAGAAATCAAGATAGCTTTCATAACAGGATTGAGAGATATCGTATTAAATGAAATAGGACGATATCCAAACCTTCATTTGATCAAAGAGGGCACGGATTCTTTTTATTTAGATTTTGTACAAAATCTTGATGAAATCAAACAACTAAGAAGCGTTTCTCGATCATATATTGTAATTGAAAATTCAAAATATAATCCACTTTATATTTCCAATCACAAATCAATTCTAGGCAACATGGTAGAAACGGTCATTAATGGAAATAAGGATAAATTCAAAACATTCAAAATAACCTGTGCGGGCTCAGACTCACCAGAAGTTCGTAGTATCGCTGAATATATAAAAACAACCTATGGATTGGTGGAAAAAGAGGAAGCAGACTTAAAAGCGCATATTATCAAAAACAATGAAATTTGGGAAATAGGCATTCAAACAACAAAAAGACCGCTGTCCTTTAGGGATTATAAAGTGAAAAACATGAGCGGTGCTATGGATCCTACAATTGCATATGCAATGAATTATTTGTGTGAATTAGATAATGCAAATTCCTATCTCAATGTTTTTTCTGGAAGTGCGACATTGCTGATCGAGGCTGGTCAATGTTACCAAAATTTAAAAAAACTTATAGGCTTTGATAATAACAAAAAACATATTTCTTTGGCTATACAAAATATAAAAAAGGCTGGATTGATAAAAAAAATCCAGCTTAAGGAAAAAGATATTTTTGATAAGCCGGATTTCGGTAAGTTTGATGTTATTACATCTGATCTTCCATTCGGTATGTCCATATCAAAAAACCAGGATTTAGAAAAGCTGTACCAGTCTTTTGTTGAATACTGCCAAGAGACATTAAATTATGGAGGCAAATTAGCCGTTTATACTAGTAAGGATGAGATTTTGAAGAAAATCATTTTGAAGTCTAAATTCAAAATCATAAAAACAGTAGAATTAAAATTTATGACTTCAGTTGATGCATATCTCCATTCAAAAATATTTGTGTGTAGATTGAAGTAGATAAAAACATAAGTTTTTCTAATATAATCAGATTAAAAAATCATGGAAGAGCTTGATTTAACAAAATATTTAGAAAAATATAGAAATACAAAAGTTGATTTTTTCCGATTCCCGGGTAATTATGGTGATTCTCTGATATGGCATGGAACGAAAAAGTTACTATCTTTGCTCAATATTTCTGAACATTATGTTGATATATCATCACTAAAATATAATGAGGTGTTATTCATAGACGGCGGAGGTAATTTTGTTGATTGTTACTCCGATGTCAGGGATTTTTTAGTTAAGAAATCTAGTGTATATAGTGATATAGTTATTCTTCCGCATACAATATTCGGTGAAAAACAGGTCGAAGTATTAAATAATATATCTAGCAATTTAACGATCTTTTGTCGTGAGAGTGTTTCTGTAAAGTTTTTAGAAGATAAACTGACTCGAGGCAGGGTATATTTATGGCATGATTGTGCATTTTATAATGAATTTTCTCAGAAATTTGTTGGAAATGGTACTCTTAATGTTTTTAGGTCAGATATTGAATCAATACTAAATAAATTACCAGAATCAAATAATGACTTATCATATAATGGATATGCGACTAAACCGTTGGATGAATTGGTAAGTGTTTTACAAAAATATAGACATATAAACACCGATAGATTGCATATAGCCATATGTTCTGTATTACTAGGGAAACAAGTTAGATTATTTCCAAACTCTTATTATAAAAATAAGGCGGTTTTTGATTATTCTCTTAAAAAATTTCCCAACATAATTTTTGTTGAAAAATTTTAAGGTTTATTTTGAAAATAGTTCAGTATATGATACTATTTGAATGTATAAGTGTTTTGATTGTACTTAAAACTAAAAAACAAAAATGCGATTAACTTTTTTTGGCGGCACAGGTTCTGTTACGGGAGCGAATTTCTTGCTTGAGCATGGAGATGCGAAGGTCCTGGTGGATTGCGGCCTTTTGCAGGGCACGGAATCGGCAGACAGGTTCAATCGGGCCGAGTTTCCGTACAAGCCGGAGGAGATAGATTTTCTGCTTGTCACCCATGCCCATACGGACCATATCGGGAGGATACCGAAGCTCGTCAAAGACGGCTTCAGGGGGAGGATAATAAGCACTCCGCCGACAAAGGATATCGCCGCTCTCATTCTTGAGGATGAGCTCGGTATCATGGAAAGCGAGGCAAGGAAGGACGGCGTTCTGCCGATATATGAGAAGGCGGATATGGAAAAAGCCCTCTCTCTGTGGGAGACTGTCTCATATCATCAAACTTTCAACTTAAAAGAAGGACTTTCCATATATTTAAGGGATTCAGGGCACATATTGGGATCGGCGATGATAGAGGTGAGCGACGGAAAGAAGAGGATAGTATTCACAGGCGATCTGGGGAACTCTCCTTCGCTTCTTTTGAACGATACGGAGGAGATAACTTCTGCCGATTACATCCTCATGGAAAGCGTGTACGGCGACAGGAACCATGAGCCGAAGAGCGAAAGGAGGGAGAAGCTGAAACAGACCATACAAGACACCATAGACCACAAGAGAGTGCTCATAATCCCAAGCTTTTCGCTTGAAAGGACCCAGCTCATCCTCTATGAGATGAACGAGTTCTTTGAGAACAACGAATTGCCTAGAGTTCCGGTGTTCCTTGACTCTCCGCTTGCCATACGAATAACCAAGGTATATGAGAAATACACCGACTATTTCAACGAGGCTGTGCGCAAGGACATATCAAGCGGGGACGACATATTCAAATTCCCGAAACTGAAGTCAACTATATATTCCAGGGAATCAATGGAGATAGATGGAACTAAAAATCCCAAAGTGATCATTGCAGGGTCGGGAATGTCCTCGGGGGGAAGGATAGTCAGGCACGAGAAGGAGCATGTTCCTGACAGGAATGCAGAAATCCTCCTTGTCGGATATCAAGCTCTCGGGACTTTGGGAAGACAGCTTGAGGACGGAGCAAAGACTGTGAGAATATACGGAGAGAATCTGCCAGTCAGGGCCAAAATATCAAAGATAGAGGGGTATTCCTCCCACAAGGATTCTGATCACCTGGTCTCTTTCATCGAGAAGGCGGCAGAATCCGGAACTTTGAAAAAGGTATTCGTTGTCATGGGAGAACCAAGGTCATCCATGTTCCTTGTGCAGAGGCTCCAGAACGAGCTTGAAGTGGATGCCAAGAATCCGGAGTATGGGGAAGTGGTGGAGCTGTAAATAAAAAAACCGGCGATCTGTATCGCCGGTTTGCCGTTCTTAGACGGCAGATTCTTCTTGTTGCGCTTGCAGCATGTCCGCAGCTTTTCTGATGATGCTTTTGGCCATTTCCGAATGAGGTTCCGCCATCTCAAGACAGCTTCGCAGCTGCTCAGGCTTTTTGAAGAGCTCCAGAACTTTGTCCCAAAGCTTTTCTTGAAGCCCATTTTTTTTCGGAACTCCCCAAAGAATTTTCAGGCGTGCCTCAAGCGTTTCCGCCTCATCGAGCTTGAGAAGAGATTCCTTTTCAAGAAAGGAACAATATATCTCCCCCGCCCTCTTTTGCGCTTCGCTCCACGCCGGAGCTTTTTCCATCATTTCACGGGCTTCTGCCGAAGTGGTCAGGGACCCAAGCTCGGTGAGAAGCTTGTCCGAAACAAGGCAGTTGCCTTTTTCGTCGGCTTCTTTCCATACCGGGCTTTCTCGCGGTTCTTGATCGCGAATTTTCCGACATGCTTCGGGAGTCACAGCCTCTTTAAGCTTTACCCTGAGCTCCCTGCACTCGAGATCATCCTTCATTTGTTTGGCGCGGTCTTTTACAAAGCTTCCGAACCGGGCCCTTGAGCGAATCTCTTCGCACTCTACTGCCGTAGTGGCGTGACCAAGCTCTTCATAAAGCTTGGCATCTCCTCTTCTTTCAGCCTCGTCCCTGACAGCGAGCAAAGAAGAAGCCTTTTCGGCGATCTTGAAATGATCCTCGGCGGTTTTCGCTGATTCAAGCTCAGCGAGAAGTTCTGTCGAAAGGAACATGTTGCTTTTCTCGAGGGCTTCTTGGTATCCTATAATCCAACTCGGATACTTTTCAAGGACCTTGTTGTACGCAGCCGATGTTTCCGAGGTATTTTCAAGCTCCTTTTCTAGCTCTTTGGCGAGCAGCAACCTTTCCTTTTTTTCCGCTTCGCTATGCAATTCGTAGAAAGGCGTGGTATTGGGAATGCAAAGCAGGAGCTCACGGCATTCCGCCGATGTTTTTACCGACTTAAGCTGTATCGAGAGATCCGGCTTGATGCAAAGAGCGATGTCTAATTGGCTCTTGAACATCTTGTCTTCTCCGGTCGTCCTGCAAATGGCCAGAAGATTGTTCACTACAAGCTTGCTGTATGCCATGGTGCACTTCCTTTTTTAATGTACTGACTTAAATTGATACTAGTCCTGTAAAGATGGTTTGTCAAACAAAAAACCGGCCTTTTTTGGGCCGGTCTTTTCTTATTTCACTTCTGCTACTATTCTCTTGAATGTCTCGGGATTCTCTTGAGCTAGGGTTGCCAGTATTTTTCTGTCGACTTCTATGTTTTTCTTCTTTAGAGCGCCCATGAATCTGCTGTATGTCGTGCCGTTCTCCCGGAGAGCCGCATTGATCCTGACGTTCCAGAGCATCCTGAAATCGCTCTTTTTGTCCCTTCTATGGTTGAAAGCGTTCTTTCCCGCGTGCATTATGGCATCTATGGCCGCAGCTTCCTTGTTTCTCCTGTTCAGACGATATCCCTTCGTCATTTTAAGGACGTTCTTTCTTCTCTTGTTCTTTATGATACCTCGCTTGACTCTTGTCATTGTAGTGGCTTTTAATTATTAATTATTTAAACATCCCTGGAAGGAATCTGGCCTTCGCTTTGTTGCTGAAATGCAAAGTCACAGACTTCCTCTTCGCAAGCCTGGTGCTGCTTGATTGCTTCGCATTGAAATGGTTCTGGCCGATCTTTCTTCCGAGTATCTTGCCGTTTTTTGTGACCTTCAATCTCTTCGTGAATGATTTGTTAGTTTTCATTGTTTTTAATGCTATTTTTTAACCACTTTCTCTATCGTCATCGTTATGCCCTTCGGCCCCTTCTGAGGCGTCTCTGCGACCCTGAATTCCTCCGTAATGAGCTTTAGGAGCCTTTCTATCCTCTCCTGCAAAAAGTCCTTGTTCAGGTACTTTGCCCTGCCCGAAAGGAAAAGGTTCAGCTTGACCCTATGGCCCTCTTTGAGCCACTCCGAAGCCTTGGCGGCCTTCATTATGAGGTCATGCTCATCCGTGGCTATCTTTATCTGGAGGCTCTTAACTTCTACGTTCTGAGCCTTCGATTTGGAGTCCTTCTGCTTCTTCTTTTCGGTATATTGGAATTTACCATAATCCGTTATTTTTGCAATAGGAGGGACGGCGTTCGGGGATATCTCTATAAGATCAAGTCCGAGCTCGTCTGCCTTCTTCAGCGCGTCGCTTGTGGACATGATGCCAAGGTTCTCTCCTGCGTCCGTTATGACGCGAAGCTCCGTGGCACGTATTTGATGATTTACTCTTGCTTTTATGTTCAAATTGATTATGAAATTAGCCTTAATTAGGCTATTTATAGCATTTTTTTCATTTGACGGCAATGTGCTTGTGGAATACCAGGGTGAAGGAGAGGAGGTAGCAGATGAGCCCGAGGAATATCCCAGCGAGCACATCGGATGCGAAATGGACCGAAAGGTATATCCTACTCAAGGCTATGAGCGGAAAGATGATGATAGTTGCCGTCAAAGACAGTATTCTAAATGCGGAATTCTTCAAAAGCGGGATCATGAGAAGGACCAAGGAAAGAAGGTATATCGTGGATATCGTGGCATGACCGCTCGGAAAGCTGTAGTTGGTCTCCATGATGAGACTGCCTATGGGCCTTATCCTTTCCATGAGGAATTTGATGGTCTCCGGCAGGACTATCCCAAGCGATGTGGCTATGGCAAACACGTAGAATCTGTACTTTTTGCGCTTTGCGAGCAGGAATATGGAAAGGATCACGAAGATGGCAAAGATCTCATATGTATCCCCGATCTTTGTTACGAAGATCATCAGGTCATTCAAAAAAGGGGTTCTCATGCCCTCTACAAAGGAGGCTATTGCTTGGTCAAAGATCGCAATGAGGTGATTATTGCTTGCAATGCCAAGAGTGATGAGCAGGAAGCAGATGATCAAGACCAACAGTATTGAAAAATTCCTCTTTAAGTTCATGGTATGGGTATTATACAACAAAAAAGGCCGCAAAGTTTTGCTTTGCGGCCTGTATTCATGTTTAGTACCTTTGATGGCCATGACCGTCCGGTACTCTCGGAGCAGGCGGATGGTTGTGGACCGGCTTTTGATGCCTCGGTTCATCTCTTGGCTCCGGCCTCTGATGAGGAGGTTGCAGTACCCTAGGTGCTGTCGGTTGAATCACGACTTTGTGCTTGTGATGCGACCTCTTTTTGTGTTTCTGCACGGGAGCGTAATAGTTTCCCGCATAGTACCCCGGACCGTCTGAGCGGACCAGCCAGCCGCTTTCTCCTGGTCTCAGTTGACGGAAACAGCCACCAAGCAGCACCATGCAGGCGACAAACAGAAAAATCAGTGTTTTTCGCATTTTCTCCTCTTTGGAGTGAGATATTTACTTCTGTTTGAATGGTATAGCGCTATACACTTATTGTCAATGAAATAAAAAAGACGCCCCATCAGTATGACTGACTTGGCGTCCTGGTTTTTTGGCCCTTATTTCTTCACCGCCGAGGATTTTTTGATCGGCGGAAGCTTATCAAGAGGAATGACCTTTTCCTTCTCGATGTAGGCGAACCAAAATACTGCGGAGGTGTTGTTTCCTTGATTGATAACTCGAACCACCTGCAAAATGACGTACTGGTTCGGGTTATCAACAGTACTGTCAAACAACTGTTGAATCGTCTTCCCGGCCTGATCACCTCGATTATTCCAAGTGCTTCCCCCTCGTTTCCACCCTGCGTCGAACAAGGAGGAGTTCGTGCAAATCAACCGGATGCTCAGGGGATCGGCAATCCTTTCACCGATCCTTGGAGCAACATAGAGCATGTTCTCATTAATTCCGGACGATTCGCTGCCACCACTAATCGCAGCGCCAAAGATGCCCCCTACTATCATGCCTGTTGTGAAATCGGCATGAGAGACGGAAGGAATGTTCACGAGCAACATGAGACCTATGACAACTCCTGTGATGCATTTGCGCATTTAAGTCCCCTTAACTTTTAATGAACAGCTTCGCAATACATTATCATGCATAAAAAATTTTGTCAATTACTTATTGAATTCAGCATTGAACGGAAAAGCTAGAAATGATACAATCATCACATATGAAAAACTCACAAAAAGGTTTTATAGCTCCTCTTTTAATAGCAATCATTGCAATTTTAGTAGTTGGCGGCGGAACTTATATCTACATAAAAAGGAGCTCTAATCCAAATACAACAATTACGGGCAATCAGACAGCGACATCAACAATCGAAGTTACTCTTGTTATTAAACCTATCAATGGCAGTTTTGTGGGGAATGATACTTGGATAACAACTGATACGAATGGTAGGAAATGGAATATAAATTATAAAGATGCCGAATTTTTTAACAGTAATGGGGCTATAGGACAAACCCAGAGTGATTTAAATGTTTGGTTGAAACTTGCAAAGGAAGAATTGACCCCTGGATATGAGGGTCCGGGTCCCAAGATGCCAATTGATGTTACCGGAACCATAAAAGGCGGAATATTTCATGCTTCACAAATTGTTCAACATATTCAATAATTTCAGATTTTTAAAAACCACTCTTATGAGTGGTTTTTAAATTTGTGGAGACTTATGTTCCGTGTTAGAACTGCGGTGTCAGAATCAGAACATGACTACACTTTTAAAATGCCTGAATTTCTTGAGAGGGGAAAACTTCCTACCAATTAAGAAGTGATTTCCTCACTATTAATTAAATGTTTTTGTATGGTAAATGCTATTTGTTCCATAATATTGTCTTTTGAAGCAGGTTTACTGCTTGCTATCCCTACGGCAAAGTTATATAGATCAACATTACTAATGTCGAGCCACTTGCCGTTTTTGTGAAGAAGATAAAACAAACTCATGACCGCAATTCGTTTGTTGCCATTTTGGAACGGATGGTTCTTGATCATCAGATAAAAGAAGATACTGGCTTTGCCAACGAGACCGCGGTATTGATCTTTTTCTTCGAATCGGAAGAAGGGAGTCTTAATGCAGCTTTCGAGTATATTCGGAAATCTTGTGCCAAAATCGGGTATCGGTTCATCCCAATTCATAAGCTTTTGGGCAAAAGAAAATGCAACATATTCAATCTCTGTTACTGTAATACTTTTAGTCCTCATTCCTTTCCAAGTTTTTTAAAAACATCTCCGTATTCATGAATCGCTCTATCAACAGCTTTTTCTATCTCTTCTTTCTTAGTAGTTCCTATAGTCTTTCCTAATATTTCCTCAAGAGACTCATATGGAATGACGTAGTTGCGCCCAACCTTCTGGGCTTTGATCTCTCCCGATTGAATCTTTTGGAATATGGCTACACGGCTGAGGTGCAGGATATTGGCGACTTCTAACGTAGAATACATTGATTTTATAGGCATATTTTGAAGCTTAACATATGTTAAGTCTCAAGACAAATGTTTAAGGCATGGATAAAAAAAGAGCCTTAAATAAAGCTCTTTTTTTAAACTCAACCATTTGGCTATCTGTGGAGATGGGCGGAATCGAACCGCCGTGCAAATGATTGTTCCAGATATTTCTACAAAGTTTAGTTGATTTATCACATCTTGCGATGTTTTAAGGTCTAAGACTATAAATTAACAAAATATCTTAGATCCGATCCTCTTATTTCATCCTATGTCGAGGAAGCACAGGATATATTCTGAAGATATAACACCCCACTCTACGTATCAGATGTCAGTAGGTGAGACGTCGCTTAGGCTAAAGCGTAAGCGAAAGCAGGATTTGCTGTCGCCATGAATGGTGACAAGACAGAAGCTACTTTTGATGAAATGTTTTTAGCATTTACAATTTCCTTGGTAGATTTAAGAGTTCACAAGGTTGCTCTACTTTGCATATGAGAAACGAGACCAATTGTCTAGGCCGATCATCCCCATTATTCGTTTTTCAATGTCCTTTGTATCTCTCGGTTCAATTCGCGTGTTTTTGTGGATTCACGCTTGTCACCCCTTTTCTTTCCCCGAGCGACCCCAAGCTCTACCTTGAGCTTGTGTCCAACATTATACACTGAAAGTGCTATTATTGTCAATCCATTCTTGCTTTCTAAATCTGCCAGCCTCTTTATCTCCTTCTTTGTCAGCAAGAGCTTCCTGTTCCTCCTTTCGTCATATCCTTTTGGGACATTCTTGGGCTGGAGCGGTGTGACGCCTGAACCTATGAGATATGCCTCGTTTCCCCGTATGATGGCGTACGAGCCGTCGAGGGTGATATGCCCCGCCTTTATGGCCTTTACCTCAAAACCGAATAGCTCAATACCAGCCGTGAGCTTCTCAAGGATCTCGTAGTTAAAGTATGCTTTTCTGTTCTCGGCGAATTTGGACATAACTGCTTAATACTAGCAGATATTTATAAAATCATAAAATCGTGTTATATTACCTCCACCATGGACATATTGAAGAACAAAAAGCCTGCGAACAAGAAACAGACATCAAGCAAGAAGCTGCCAAGACTTCCCGGGGGACCGATGTCGCTCATTTCCAAGATCACGAACGCAGTCTTGATCATATTCGTCGTCTCCGTCCTGTACTCCATGGTCTTCAGTGGAACTGATACAAAAAATGTCATACCTCTTTCAGAGCTTGCTTCGGATATAAACGCGGGAATTGTCTCAAAGGTTGAGGTCAAAGGCGATGACCTTACGATCACATACATCTCAACAAGCACAGAACCGGGCATAGTGAAACAATCAAAGAAGGAGGAAGGCGTTGCTTTGACCCAAACCCTCTCAAACTACAAAGTAGATTCGGAGAAATTGAATAATATAAAGATAGACATAGTAAGCGACAGCGGATTCTCATTCTGGTTCCTGAACCTTGCTCCGTTCCTCATTCCACTCATAGCCATAGGCATATTCATCTGGATGCTCGCCAAGCAGATGAAGGGAGCCGGCATCCAAGCCGTCTCCTTCGGACAATCAAAGGCAAGGATCATTCTGCCTTCTGATAAGAAACAAAAGGTGACCTTTGCAGATGTCGCTGGAGCAAAGGAAGCAAAGGAAGAACTAATGGAAGTCGTGGACTTCCTGAAGAATCCCAAGAAATTCCTTGATATAGGGGCAAAGATACCGAAGGGAATACTTCTAATGGGCGCTCCCGGCACGGGAAAGACCCTTCTTGCAAGAGCTGTGGCAGGTGAAGCTTCTGTGGCTTTCTTCTCGATATCAGGATCCGAATTCGTCGAGATGTTCGTCGGAGTCGGAGCTTCAAGGGTGAGAGACTTGTTCAAGATGGCAAAGAATGCCGCTCCCGCCATCATATTCATAGATGAGATAGATGCTGTCGGAAGAGTGAGGGGCGGAGGAATGGGAGGTGGAAATGACGAGAGGGAACAAACATTGAATCAGATACTCGTGGAAATGGACGGTTTTGAACCGAATGAGAAGGTCATTGTCATGGCCGCCACCAATCGTCCTGATGTTCTGGACTCAGCTCTTTTGAGGCCGGGAAGATTTGACAGAAGGGTGGTCATAGACCTGCCGGACAGAAATGACAGGGAAGCAATACTCAAGGTCCATTCAAAGGAAAAGCCTTTTGCCGAAGATGTGAACTTGAGAACCATAGCGGAAAGGACCCCGGGTTTTTCCGGAGCGGACTTGTACTCTTTGATGAACGAAGGTGCCATACTTGCTGCACGAGAGGGAAGACAGAAGGTCTCGCAATTTGACCTCATCCGCTCAATTGAGAAGGTCATGATGGGTCCAGAGAGGAAAAGCCACATACTTTCAAAGAAGGAGAAGGAGATCACTGCATATCACGAAGCAGGGCACGCTCTTGTTTCCTCTGTTCTTCCATATGCGGATCCCGTGCACAAGATCTCCATCATCGCCAGAGGCAGAGCCGGAGGATATACGCTCCATCTCCCATTTGAGGACAGGAAATTGCAGTCAAAGAAGGAGTTCTTGGATGATATTGCGGTATCGCTCGGAGGATATGTCACAGAAAAGATGATATTCGGGGACTTGACCACAGGCCCTTCAAACGATCTGCAGGTTGCGACTGCCATTGCAAGGGATATGGTCACGAAATACGGTATGTCGGACAAGTTCGGTCCCGTGGCTCTTGAAGGCGAGGGCGGAAGGGCCATGTTCGGCAAAGGGGTGAATGACAAGGAATATTCTGACAAGATAAATGCGGAGATAGATGCCGAGGTGTCAAGCATAATGAACGGAAATATGAAGAGGGCGGAGAAGATAATCACCGAGCACAGAAAAGCCCTTGATTCCATAGCGCATAGGCTTATAGAGACGGAGAGCATTGAAAGGGATGAGTTCGAGAAGATAATCACTGCGAACGGCATAATGCCGAAGAAGAAGGCGGATATAGAGCATCAGGCATGAAAACAAAACAGGGCCCACGGGCCCTGTTTTCGTTCATGCTTCCAATTCCGGCAGCTCTATTTTTCCTTGCGCTATATGCAATGCAACTTCCTCATTATCAGCCAATTTCAATTCCGGATTTTTTTCTAAACTTTCCAACCCATCTCTTTTTTGAGCAATCCTTCTTGCAAGTTCACTTATTGCTGCATGCCTGCGTATGGATAAACTTGTGATATTTGCCACAACTTCGCCGCCGTGAACATATATCATGTTCTCAGTTGCACTTTGGTATGTTTTGACCCTATCTAGTAATTGTTTATCATCCAAGCCGACCATTTCCTCTGTGACCATTTTTTCATACAAGGTCTTCTCTTTTGGCAATTCGTTTCCAGTTGCTGGATTCATTGGCGGTACCTCATTGGATGGATCATATTTTTCTGGCATATCTTTATTTGATTATTTTTATTAAATCGACTTTTTACGCTGCTATCTTCTCCTTATTCTTTTCCTCTTTTTTGTGCTCAGTCTTGGTCTCTGTTCTTTTTTTCTCCTCCATTTCATGGATGATATCGTATACGATAGGCTTGGTAAAGCTGTCTTCAAAGGCGTTGGTCCCTTCCGCTCCTCTCTCCAAAAATTCGTTGTAATCTTCTGTTCTCATGATGTTTGATTATATCAACTTCTGTATAAAAGCCAAACTTTATAACTCTCATATTTTACTGCTGTATTTATATATTGTCAAGTCTTTGGTCTGTTATGCTCCATTGAATCCCTCAAGGTCTGCCATCCGGCAGCCATGAGTATCGTCTGGACCGAGCCGAGATGTCTTCCGGTCTTTCCGACCTTGTTCCTCTTTTTGACGTACTTCCTTATTCCGCCTAGGAGATAGTATGCATGACCGAGCAATTCTTCGCGCGAACATAAGGCCCAATTCCTGTCCACAGAGATCCTTTTTCTTTTGATCCCTGCTTTCTTGAGCTCCATCTCATATTTGCTGACTATTTGTGATATTTTGCGCGGTGACAAACTGGGCAATTGTATTAAAGTCGGGGAGGTTCGTCAAATTGGCGTTATCAACATATTAGTTGTAAAATAGCGGTGTAAGTTAACACATCAAATAAATGAAAAGATATCTTTTGATCCTCATATTGTCCATATTGCCCTCCATTTCTTTTGCCGAATCCTGCGCGACCATAGATGCCAATGTATTCTACGGCTCAAGAGGCGACAGCGTTACCAATCTCCAGAACTTCCTCATCTCAAAAGGGTACCTGAATACGGAGGCCACGGGCTTCTTCGGGTCCATGACCAAGGCTGCAGTCATCAAATATCAGTCGGAGAGCGGTATAAGCCCGGCTGCAGGATATGTAGGAGCCATCACAAGGGGGAAGATAAATGAAACAGGATGCGGCGGGACCATCGCGACAACAAGTGTAAATACTACGACATCCTCATCAGCATCATCCAATGTCCTGACCGGTCAGAACTTTGCCGTGAACAACAGATCTTCCGGTCCGATCATCATCTATTCCGGAAACGCCGTTATGAAGTGGTCGTCTCCGAACGCTTCCTCCTGCCTAGCCTCATCGTGCCTTGTTTCCGATACGCTGGCCATAACGGGAGCATGTCCGACAGGCAATTCAGCCGATACGGAATGGTCGGGGACTGTGGAGACCTCTGGGACAAAAATAGATCTGGCGGCAAACAAGCCTGCGGTATATAGCCTCACATGCACGGACAAGAATGGAAGTTCGGCAAGTAATTCCATAGGTCTTGTGCCGGCACAGACGGAAACCGTTCCGTTCATCTTCTCATATCCCGTGGGCGGCGAACGCATGGAGAAGGGGTCAATTCAAAAAATAGCTTGGACTGGTTCAGATTCAGGCGTGCCTCTGTACTCCGTGAAGCTCATTGCGAGCTCAAACGTCTTCAAGGACTATTTCGGCAATCCAACGAGCGAGAGGACCATAGGGTATCCGGTCTTGGGATCTTCCAAATACTTCAACTGGACTGTCGATTCTGACATAGTCCCGGGTTCGTACAAGATCAGGTTCAATAATCCGGAAAGCAACGGTTTCAGTACATACGGGAACCATGACAGCAACAGTTTCGCCATAGGGACGACATCGAGCGCCTCGCTTGCCCCGTCCATAACGGTCATTTCTCCGAAAGGCGGGGATAATCTGATACAGGGCGTGCCGTACACGATCAAATGGAGCACGACGAACTTCGGCAGCAATAATGTGAACATAGGCCTTGTGAGCTCAAGCAGCACTTCAACCGACAGTTTCGCCACTATGATGCAGCGCATCGCTACGAACGTCTCCAACACAGGAAGTTTCAATTGGACGCCGGACACGGTCGGCGCTACGACCTCGTACAAGATGCTCGTCACCTCAGGCAACTCATACTATCTCTCCGAGATACGGGGATACAGCGATATCTTCAACACTTCCGCCAAACCTGAGCCTTCCACCTCTACAGCATCGAAGACCGATCTTGCCGCCATGCCCATAACATACAATGTAGCCGACCTAGTTCTCGGCAAGGCCGTCCAATTTGATTCCGGGGTCATGAATTTGGGCACCACCTCCTCGGGAAGATTTAAGGTCAAATGGTTCGTAGATGGTTTTGAGGCCGGTTCCGGAATGCATGACAGTTCAGGCATGCATGACAGCGTTCCGGCAAAGACCACTGTCATGAACGGCAACTCGTTCTTCAATTGGACGACGACCCAAGGCACGCATACTATAATGTTCACTGTCGATGCAAACAATGAGGTGGACGATGTGACTGCCAACAATAGCTCAAGCCTTTCGGTGACCGTGCTCGATCTCGTGCCGAATCAGTCGATGACTTTCGTCCCGGGAAACTCTTCTAACCACTCATATCTCACCATCACTCCGACATTTGCAAATATCGGAGGCACTGTCACTGTGATCGGGGCGAATTTTACGAGCAAGAGCTATATATATTTTGACGGAGGATACGGCTTGACCGTATATCCTTCCGTGATCCTGGTCTCCTCATCGACCATAAGCTTCGTGGTCTCATCGTCCACTGCTCCGGGAACGAGGACTTTGTACGTGGCGGAGAAATAGGTGAATGTGTTTGCATTCATATTACCGAACTGATATAATGTAGTTATATCAATTATCATTCATTAGTTCATTAATATGGCAAGGCATGAAGACAGATCTAAAGCTATAGAATTGAGGAAGAAGGGGCTGAGTTACAGCCAGATTAAAAGATCTCTTAATATAAGTAAGAGCACATTGAGCGGATGGCTCAATGATATGCCACTGTCTGAGAAAAGAATACGAGAGCTAAGGGATTTTAGCCCGATGAGGATAGAAAGATGTAGAAATACGAAATTAAAACATAGACAAGAGAGGTTAGATCGTGTTTTTGACAAAGTCTCAAAAGATATAGGAACAATTACCCAAAGAGAGATGTTTTTGTGCGGATTATTCCTGTATTGGGGTGAGGGAGGAAAAACAGAGAAATACACCCTCACCTTCACCAACACCGATCCTGATATGGTCAATTATTTCATGGGGTGGGTCCAATCCTGCCTTCATATCAAAAAGGATGATATGCACATAAAACTTCACCTATATGGAGATATGGATATTGAGAAGCATGTTGATTTCTGGTCCAAAAAGCTGAAGGTAAATAAAAAAATATTTGAAAAACCATACATCAAGAGATCAAATCTGACCGGTTTGACATATAAGAATGGTTTTGGAAAAGGAACTTGCAATGTAAGGATATATAACAGGGATCTCAAAGAATATGTCTCACAAGCATTGAGATATTTGAGTTCTATGAACTGATTGTGCGCGCTGAGGGAGTCGAACCCCCGACCGTATCTGTATAAGAGATCTGCTCTACCAACTGAGCTAAGCGCGCGTCATTTTGGCCAACAAATGCATATTATCTTAAAATCCCCTTTTTCGCAATTATTCAAAATGTATCTCATCCACCTTTCTCTTGGCCAAGGTCTCTTTGACCGCAGGGAATTTTGAGAGGGTCTCGTCTTTCTCCAAAATCCTTTCAGCTTCCGTCCTTGCAGCTTCCACCATCTTTATGTTCTTTATGGCTTCCATGCCGATGTCGGTTATGCCCCATTGTTTGTTTCCGGAAAGCTCCCCTGAACCTCGAAGCTTCAGATCGTATTCTGCAAGCTCAAACCCGTTTGAGGAGTCTTTGAAGGCTTTCAACCTTTGTAATGTCTTGTCTGTCTTCGTCTCGGCAAAGGTGAAGCAATATGCCTGATGGTTGCTTCGTATGACCCTGCCTCGAAGCTGGTGGAGCTGGGCAAGACCGAACCTTTCCGCTCCCTCTATGACTATCATCGTGGCATTCGGGACGTTCACTCCCACCTCGACGACAGATGTTGCGACAAGTATGTCCATTTTTCCGTCTTTGAAGTCCTGCAT
>JBAYMB010000001.1:0-56632 GCA_041663745.1 Minisyncoccota bacterium | reverse complement strand
GGGTATGTCGTCAATGCTGAAGAGTACGAACCTTGTGTGTTGTTCGTGTAGCTCTGCAATGTGACTATGACCGTCGAGCTTGTAGCTATGCTTGTACCTGCGGCATTCTTCAAGTCACCTCTGATCTCAAGAGTGGCTGTTGTGCCAGCGTTGATGATCATCGATGAACCTAAGCTGAATGTCGTAGCTGTCGTTGAAGAAACGTTCTGTGAGCTTGAGATGGATGAACCATTCAAGTACAAAGTGACGTTCGTCAAATCCTGGCTAGCTGCAACTTTCAAGTAAGATGTCTTCATGTTCTCACCGTATGCTTTGACTGTGTATTTCGCCAAAGAAACTCCGGTTGAACCGAGGACGACATCGCTTGAACCAAGCGTTGAATCAAGAGAAATCGCGAGAGTACCTCCTGAGACTGTGATCGTATTTGTCGTAGGAAGTGTTCCGGCGACTGAGATGCCAATGTTGTAGTTTGAGTCTATAACCTGGATGTCAGCTACGTTCTGGAGAGATACTGAGAAGGTTCTTGTTGAACCGTTGACGATATCTGCTCTGATCTCGAGATTTCTTGAGGAATCGATCTTGTAAGGATTGCTCGTAAGATCGAAGGTTATCATACCGTTTGCATCAACTCCGGTCGCTGTTGCGACTTGAACTCCTGAAACAAAAAGTTTCAAGTTCTGGAATGAATCTGCTGGTACTGAACCTATGACCTTGACGGCCAAGCTCTTAAGATAGACTGCTCTTCCTGCTTGCGTGAATGATGAACCCCATATCGTCTGGTTTATCGAACCTGCTTCCAAAGTCGTAGAGACTGAGGTTGAAGCAAGAGTGACCGTAGCCAAGTCTGAAGCTGTAGCTACTGTCATCGTAGAACCTGAGATTGGGTAGACTGCTGCAACGGCGACATTTGACGTCACTCCCGTAAGAGAAACGTTAACTGTCTGACCTGCTGCTGCTGTGCTCAAGATGTCTGCTTTAACAGCCACCGTGACTGAACCGCCAGCTGGGACTGTGAACAATCCTGCTCCTGCGTTGAATGTGATCTTTCCTGATGAAACTGTTGCTGACTCTGTCAGTCTTGTTGCACCGCTGAAAAGATATACATTGTTCAATGTTGTGTCTGCTGAAACTCCACCTCTCATCAATGTTACGTTGGTAACAAGTGCAGGTGCAGATGATTTGTTCGTGAATGTGTATTCAGCCAAATTTGCTGCTGCCTGACCGTTGATGACTGCTCCTGCTACAGGTGATGTGGCGGCGAGTGAGACTGCCAAGTCTGTACCAGTTGAAGTTGTCGTGGTGGTTGTTGTTACTGATGAACCGCTCATTGAAGCTCTTGTCTTAGGACCAAAGTATCCGGCGGCTGGGGCGATGCCCTTTGCCAACTGATATTTGATGACTGCTGCTTTCGTGATCGATCCGAAGTAACCGTATGCTACGCCTGCTGGCATAGTTAGGTATCCTCCGCTAACAAGAACCTGTTGTAATGCTGTGACATCAGCGCCTTTGCTTCCGACTGTAAGATCGGTTGCGAAGTTGTAACCTGATCCTGATGTTGTGGTTGTCGTTCCGCCAGTTGTTGGCTGACCGTTCAAAGACGCAGTAACGTTTGCAACTGTTCCTGCATCAGCTCCAAATGATTGGAGTAATGAGACGATTGCATTGATCTGTGTCTGTGAAAGTGCAGCTGCTTGCGCAACGCTACCTCCTACCAATGATAGAACCATTGCCAAACCGACAACTGTTCCGAACATTGATCTTAATTTTCTTGATAACATATTAAATGTGATTTTTAACTTAAGAGAACTTTCCCTAACACTAACTAATAAAAGCTAATAACTTTGGAAAGATCCTCTGTCTGTTCACCAGTGAACTTCATTATTTAGAAGCAAGATAAATTGTTTCGACTAAAAACTTTCCATCTAGATCTGATGATCGTCTCTGCTCTCATTGAAATTTTCAGAATGACCATCCAAAAATTTCGAGATAACACATGGCCGACAAATTGCTCATGCGACTTTTACTACTATTCCCTCCTTCTCATATTCCCAAGCGCGCAATCATCTTGAGAAGGTGATCGCTTTTTTGCGCTCGAGTTCGACACAAGAAAGACGGATTAGCTGTCATAAACTAAACTGACTTTCCGAATTCCGAATATTCAATTGTCAAAGTTCTCGACCACTGACAACAGGGCTTTGTTTTCGCCCGAAACAGTGTTACTGGAATCTCGGCAATCCTTGCGAATCGCCAGAAAGCAGACAATCTAAAATTGTCTGTTCCCTGAGACATGAAAAGCCTTTTTGGGTGCAACTCATATCTCGTTCCCCTATTATATAATCTTGTTAAAAAACAAGCAAAATAGGAAACTGTGGATAACTAAAACAGGTTGTATCCCGCAGTTTCTTGGCTCTTTTAAAGAAGCTGAGAAACAGGCAGATCGCAACCCATAAATGGTCAAAACCACATGCAGGCCATTGTTGCATATAACCCTACGGGAAACAAGACTAGACAGGTGCTCATAGGATGTTAGATATTAGGCCTCTGCCCAATACAAAAACACCGGGTCCTGCGAAGGATCCGGTGTTTTTAGCTGATATTATGAAATGTCCTTTATGCGATGAAGTATTTTGACCATCTGCGCTCCCCCTCCTTCTTCAATAGGCCTTTTGATACCATGGTGATCAATTCCCTCTGGATGGTCTTTTCACTGCATCCTTTTATATTCTTGGCGAAATCCTTTATGGTGAGCTTTGACCCGTCTTTCAGCATTCCTGTTATGACCTCCTGCCTGTTGTTGTCTTTTGGAGCTCTGGCCACCGCTGGAGCCTTTGCAATTTTCTCTACATTATTCTGTCTCATGTCCTTTAGAATAACTTGTCCTTTATGCTCATTGCTTGCGGCAACCTTCTGTTCCACTGGCTGGTTCTGATATCTCTTTTCTGAGACGTAATTGTAATCGCCGTCAAAAAGACCAGGTTCAATTGCGATCTTGGCCGAGGAGTAGTTCAATGCCGAAGTTACGAGGAAATCAAGCATCTTCTTGAGCTCTGTGGTTATGATATCGTGGTTCATCTTTGAGACCATCTTCGTCTTCTCGGCAATGTCAAAAAGAGTCACGATCTCATGTATGGAACCTGAAAGATTTTTTTGGAACACTTCCTCTCCCCATATTCTATCGGACATCGCAAAAGCGGTCGCCAGCATATCGGTAGCGATTGTTCTCATCCTTTCTTTCATCGGTTCCTTTTCGGACATGACGCCAGTCAAAAGATATATGGCGGTCACGATCTTCTCTGTCTTTTTGAACACAAAGAGACCATATGAGTCCCCCGAGAACAATGACTCGACATCAGCCCTTACAACAAGGCCATTTTGGTTTTCCGTATTCACTTGATTGTTCTGATTTGTATCGCTCATATTGATTGTCCTATTAATGTCTTATTGGTATTAAGTCCTTTAGAATTAACGTGTCTTTTATGATTTGTCCTTTAAATTTTTTCGGACGAGTTCTGAATTCACTGTCCATGATAATATGTCCGATATCGCATGTAAAGAGTATTATACTACTACAGCACATTTTTGTCAAGAAGACAAGTATTGAGGCTAAGATACAGGCTTTTTGAGCATATGTTGAAAATGGTCAATTTTGGATCTTGAATTCGTTTTTTAAGCGGACAATCCCCTATTTTCAGGAGAAATATCCAAAAAAATTTGATATAATCTCATGTACATATGGCTTCAAAACAAAAAGAAAAGAACGGGAAGAGATCTTCATTCTGGAGAAACATAAAAGATGAAACGAAGCAGGCGATACTTGCTGTCGTTTTTTTTGTCCTTGCGATTATATTCACCCTCGCATCAATACACTCAGGCTCTGCCGGAAATGAGACATACTATGCAGGACCTGTCGGCAAGGAAGCGTTCAATCTGCTCTGGACACTTCTCGGCATCGGATACTTCCTCATACCTGCGTTCTTTCTCATGCTCTCCATCTCGTTCTTCAAAGCGGAGGAGAAGGATTTCAACAAGTTGAAGGTCTTCGGAGGAATACTCTTCTTCATATCAGGCCTCGGGCTCATAGATCTCTTCGCAAGGACATATGAATGGAAAGTTCAAGGAGGAAAGATAGGGTGGCTCATTTCCACTCCCCTCTCAAGCATGTTCAGTTTCTATTCAAGCGCGATCATCTTGTTCGCAGTGTTCGTCATATCATGCCTGATACTTTTTGAGACGAAGATAACAGTTGAATCGATCTTGTTCTGGAGAAAGAAAGATAAAAAGAACTATTTTGATGATGAGGAGGAAGAGGATGATGACTTGGAGAATATGAAAATAAATGAGGAGATCCCTGAAAAGAAAAAGAAGGTGAGGGTTGAGGTTGAAGAAGAGAAGGAGGAGGAAGAAAAGAAGAAACCTGCAAAAGGCGTCTTTGTGAAGAAGGATGAGGATGAGCTCAAGGTCTCGGCTCATTCCATGAGCAATATGAAATATGTCCCGCCTCCATTATCACTCCTTGAGGATGACAAAGGCAGAGTGGTGAGCGGAGACGTCAAAGCAAATGCGAATATCATAAAAAGGACTTTGCAGAACTTCGGCATAGACGTTGAGATGGATGAGGTATCCATAGGCCCGTCCGTGACAAGATATGCTTTGAAGCCGGCGGAAGGAATGAAGATATCAAGGATACTCGGCCTGCAGAACGACCTCTCCCTCGCCCTTGCCGCCCATCCCCTTCGAATAGAAGCTCCGATCCCAGGAAAATCGCTTGTAGGTATTGAGATACCGAACTCGGTAAAATCCACCGTAGGCCTCGCATCGCTCATAGGTTCCGAGGAATTCCAGAAATCAGATAAACCACTGCTCATCACGCTTGGAAAGGGCATTTCCGGGAAATCCCATTATGCCAACTTGGCAAAGATGCCCCATGTCCTTGTGGCAGGAGCGACCGGTTCAGGAAAATCGGTCACCATCCACGCCATCATCACTTCCCTATTGTACAGGAACTCTCCGGAGAATCTGAAATTCATAATGATAGACCCGAAGCGCGTAGAGCTCACCCTATACAACAAGATTCCCCATCTTCTGACGCCTGTCATCACAGATGCCAAGAAAACGATTCTTGCCCTCAAGTGGGCAACAAAAGAAATGGACCGCAGATATGACGTGCTTGAATCAAACTCAGTGAAGGATATAGATTCATACCACAAGAACATCCTTGCCTCAGGTCTTGCAAAGATCGAGGAGTTGAAGAAGAAAGGTGCGTATAATCCTGAGAAGAACCCTGTCCCAGAACCAATGCCGTACATTATAATAGTGATAGACGAGCTTGCGGACATCATGATGGCATACCCTAGAGAGCTTGAGGCGGGTATAGTCCGCTTGGCCCAGATGAGCCGAGCCGTCGGTATTCATCTCATCCTCTCGACCCAAAGACCGTCGGTCAATGTCATAACCGGTCTCATCAAAGCGAACGTCCCTGCAAGAATCGCCCTTCAAGTCGTCTCCCAAGTCGACTCAAGGACTATTTTGGACACAATGGGCGCAGAAAAGCTTCTCGGAGCCGGAGACATGCTATACATCGGCGGAGAGATGTCCAAACCTGTGAGAATCCAATCTGCATTCGTATCGGAGAAAGAAGTGAAGGATATCGTCAAATACCTGGTCAATTCGTACAAGAATGAACTAATTGGCGGAGAGATAGACCTTGGCGGTGCGGAAAGCTCAGGGGGAAGCGACGTCGTAGGAGGAATGTTCGATGACGAAGGCGATGATGATGACCTGTACGAGCAAGCAAAGGAAGAGGTTTTGAAAGCAGGAAAAGCCTCAACTTCATACATACAAAGAAGATTGAGGGTCGGATATGCAAGAGCAGCCAGACTCGTAGATCTGCTTGAACAGAGAGGCGTGGTCGGCCCAGGAGACGGAGCAAAGGCCAGAGAGGTCATAGGGGGAAACGCCGTGGAAGCAGAAGAGGGGGAAGAAGAAGAGCCAAAAATAGATCCCGAAGCGACCAAACAGCTCAAGGAAATGAGGGATGAGGGAGACTACCTCTAAATCACAATGACCGACAGGCACAAGACCAGAAAAATCCTCAAGATCGTAACTATAACCCTTTTGGTATTGCTTCTTTTCGGATACACTGGATATGAGATACAGAAGGTCATGTTCGGACCGAGAATAGAGATATTGTCTCCGAAGAACGGCGCCACGGTATCCGATCCACTGATTCTCATATCCGGAGTGGCAAAGAACATAAAGGAAATAAGCCTTGATGACAGGAAGATATTCATAGATGAGGCTGGGAATTTCAAGGAGGAGATGCTCATATCTCACGGATACAATGTATTCTCGATCAAAGCGAGCGATAAATTTGACAGGAAGATCGAGAGGATAATCGAGGTGATTTATAAATCACCTGTGATATAATGAAATAAATATTAATTTATAAATATCATGATCAAAAAAACAAAAGAGAAGAAAACTGAAACAGCGGACGTGCATGATGGAAGCGAGCACAATCCATCGAAATCAAGCATGGACACCATAGCGACTGCCATGAAAGCCATCCAGACTAAGTTCGGCGATGAGTCCATCATGATGCTCGGAGAGAAGCCGAGGGTGAACGTGAATGTCGTGCCAACCGGTTCCATAGGTCTTGATGCTGCGCTTGGCGTAGGCGGACTTCCCCGCGGAAGGATAGTGGAGATATTCGGTCCAGAGTCAAGCGGAAAGACCACTTTGGCCCTTCATGTAGTGGCTGAAGCTCAGAAAATGGGAGGTATTGCCGCATACATAGATGCAGAACATGCCATGGACCCTGAATATGCAAAGAGGCTTGGGGTGAAGATAGACCAGCTTTTGATCTCTCAGCCTGATACCGGTGAGCAAGGCCTTGATATTGTCGATTCCCTTGTCAGAAGCGGAAAGATGGATGTCATTGTCATAGACTCGGTGGCTGCCCTCACCCCAAAGGATGAGATAGAGGGAGATATGGGAGCATACCATGTAGGAAAACAGGCTAGGCTCATGTCACAGGCGCTCAGAAAGCTCACTGCCATTGTTGCCAAATCAAAGACTATCGTCATTTTCATAAATCAGATCAGAATGCAGATAGGCGTGATGTTCGGAAATCCCGAAACCACTCCTGGAGGAAAAGCCCTGAAATTCTACACTTCCGTAAGGCTTGATATACGAAGAATCGCCCAAATAAAGAAAGGCGAGGAGATAATGGGAGGAAGAGTCAGAGTGAAGGTCGTAAAGAACAAAGTTGCCGCACCGTTCAAGCAGACAGAGTTCGACCTCATGTACAACGAAGGAATCTCAAAAGAAGGCGAGATGCTCGCTCTCGGGGAGAAGATGGACATCATCAAGAAATCCGGTAATTCATATGAATACAACGGAGAGAAGATCGGGCGCGGATATGATTCTGCAAGGACATATTTGAAAGAGAACCCGAAAGTGGCAAATGATATATTGAAGATTATCAGGGAAAAACTAAAAGAAATATGAAAACCTTCTATTGGTTCGTGCTCATAATACTAGGAATTGTCATGGTCTATGTGCCGAGGCTGAACTTCACTGTTTCCCTCTCTCTTGGAATGATAGTTCTTATTCTCGGAGTATTCGGACTGGCAAAGAATATCTTCAATTAGCTGCTACTTCATGGCTCGTCTTTCCATCAGCATAAAGTTTTTGGATGTCTGAAGAGGAAAGAATACTTTGATAAATACGAACATCATCTATCAAACCGATATGCAACATGCCGATATAACAACTATTGAATGTTGTTTTCATTGAACTGCTTAAATTCGTGTTTTTTAACACTCCATCCAAATAAACCTTAAAAACCGTCCCGTCCGTTGTCGCGGTGAGATTATGCCATGCACCGTCATTTGCCACTATATTTGTTGACAATTCCACCGCTGATCCACCGGGAGTTTTCCATAAAACTTCTGGACGATTATTTCTGAGCATCAGGGTTATTTTCGTAGAACCAACAGTTTCATAAAGGACGAATAAACGACGTCCTGATGTATCATCGGGGCTTTCTGCTGTTGTATTGAACCATGCAGACAATGTATAGCTTGTGCTGTTCAAAATAGCATTGCTTCCGCAAGATATCGTGGTGCCAGAAGTAAAATCGTATGCCCCTTTGTTGTTGTATCCTGAAGTGGTGGCATATGTCGGACAAGTCGTGCAAGTTCCGACGTTTCCAAACCCAGAAGTGTCTATGAGGGGTAAGTTGGGAGAATCAAAAGTCCACTCTCCCACCAATTGATCTCCTATTGAGTGTAGAGTGGAAGAATCAAATCTGATACCTGCAGTAATCCTTGCCCTGTCTCTAATTCCTGTGATATTGGTATAGATAACGGAAGAGAGAATACCGATGATGGCAATGACCACAAGCAATTCAATCAATGTAAAGGCTTTGTTTCTCATTTGTTTGCTAAATTATGTGAATCTTTTCCTTCTGCATACAGTTTTTGGATGTCAGAAGAAGAAAGAACGCTAGAATAAATACGGATATCATCAAGCTTGCCATCTAAAAAAGTGGTGCAACCGCCCCCGGATGAAAAACATCCAAAAGCTGTGATATTGCTGTTAGAAACTATCGCACTGCCGAAAGCTTTACTTATGACGACAGAACCGTCCAAATAGATCGTGACTTTTGAACCAGACTTGGTAGCGGCCACATTATGCCAAGCGCCATTGGATACATTGCCGTGATATCCAAAATTCAGATAGCTCCAATTGCTGCTATCCGCCCAAGTGATTTGATCAACCACTGTTATATATATCGAATAATTGGCATCTTTGTGAACAAGAACGGATCCTGAGGATGAGTTGCGATACACCCATACACTTATGGTGATATCCCCGCTTATGCCCATACTGCTGGAATTCTGGACTGTCACATAATCTCCTCCGTCAAAACTGAGATTCCCTTTGTTGTTATATCCTCCGATAGATGAATAGGTTGGGGATGTCCCGACAGTAGCGGTGGCTGCGTTATTATTGAATCCTGAAGTGTCAACCAAAGGATTTGTCGGTATATCAAAGGTCCATTCTCCAACCAATTGATCTCCAATGGAATGAAGTGCGGAAGAATCAAACCTTATTCCTGCCGTCACCTTTGCTCTGTCCCGGAGTCCTGTGATATTTGAATAGATAACGGAAGAGAGTATGCCTATGATGGCAATGACAACCAAAAGTTCAATGAGAGTGAAAGCCTTATTTTTCATTACCTTAGCATTATACTAAAAAATAAAAGACGGGGCAATTGCCCCGTCTTTTATTTTTTATTAACAAACCCTTCAAGCGCCTTCAGAGCTTCCACAGGCACCATATATACGACGGTATTTGATTGATCTGATGACATGTCGTTTATTGACTGGAGCGTCCTCAAATGAAGTGCCCCAGGGGTCTTTGCAAGCATAGCCGCAGCTTTGGAGATGTTCTCCGATGCGGCAAGCTCTCCCTGCGAATTGATGATGACAGCTCTCTTTTCCCTTTCCGCTTCCGCCTGCTTGCCTATGGTCCTCTCCATCTCTGCAGGAAGGCTCACATCCTTAAGTTCCACATTCTGGACCTTTAGGCCCCATGCGTCGGTCTCCTTGTCCACGATCTCCCTTATTCTCTCCGCGATCTTGTCCCTGCTTGAAAGTAGCTCATCAAGAGTGACCTCCCCGACTATATTTCTCATCGTCGTCTGAGCATATTGGGAAATGGCATATCTGAAGTCTTCCACTTCTATGATGGCTTTGTTCGCATCGGATACTTTATAGTATATGACGGCATTTACTTTTACAGTGACGTTGTCCCTTGTGATGGCATTTTGATCCGGGACATCCACTGCCTTCACCCTTACATCCACTTTCTGATATGTTTGGAAGATGGGAAAGACAAGCCTCCATCCCGGCTCCATCACTCCAGTATATTTTCCAAGAGTGAACCTGACGCCTCTCTCATATTGATTTATCTGCTTGATCGAAATTATTATGACTACGAATATGGCCGCTAGAACATTCAAAAAGGTTGATTCCATGATTTTAATTGATTAATAATATACAACTATTATATCACAGGTTATTTCCCTCCCCTTCCAACATATTGCCCATCCACTGTGTTAACACTGACAAGTTCCCCTTCAACGATGAATAGCGGTGCGTTTATGGTAGCTCCGGTCTCAAGCACTATCTGCTTGGTCGCTCCGCTTGAGGTGTCTCCTTTTACTGCTGGCGGAGCTTCCTTGACCAAGAGATCCACCTTTATCGGTATGGATACGCCAATGATCTTATCCTCAAAGATCATCGTTCCGACGATTGAGTTGGCTTTCATGAACTTTGCCGGAGTGCCGATGACATCCTCGATGAGCTGGAACCTATCCGCAGGATTCTTTGGGTCAGAGAACCAATACATGCCCTTGTTGTCCTTATATATGAATTTAGCATCCTTGTACTCTATATCTGCCTCCTCAACCCTCTCAGACTGATGGAATGATATCTCGACGACTTTGCCTGTGATCATGTTTTTCAGTTTGGCGACATTCACGGCCTTGTATCCTCCCTTTGAGCCTATCTTGCTCGACATGACCTCATACGGGGCGCCGTCATATATGATGTACTTCCTCTCCTTTATTTCGTTGTAATCCAGTTTTGACATATTATTTGTCTAGACACTCTACACAAAATTCAAACAAAAAACAAGACCGGGTTTCCCCGGTCTTGAATTTTTTATGTTAGCTTGTGAGCCCTCTGTACAGGATAATGGCTGTGATGATATAGAGGACGATGGCAAAGATGACCAAAACTGTATTTCCATACTGTTCAGGCACCCCGAGCTTCTTGAGAAAATTCACCATGCTTGATTTGTTTTGATCCCCCATATTTTTATAATTAATGAATTAATAACTGCTACAATTATATCACGAGATATTCTGCAGTAAAGGGAAAAGTGGATAGTGGTTATCTTGCCACGAAAGGAAGAAGGGCCATGAATCTTGCCCTCTTTATGGCCTCGGCAAGCTGTCTTTGGCTCTTGGCGCGGACAAAGGTCTTCTTCTTGCCCTGAATTCTGGCATGAGGATTCACGAACTTCTTCAAAAGCTCAATATCCTTGTAATCCACGTACTTTATGTTGTTTTGCGAAAAGAAGCACTGTTTCATTTATGTTCTATTTGTTAGAAGATGAATTTAGCATTTTTAGATGAAATATGCAACCTTAGAACGGTATGTCCTCCGGATTGATCTCCTCTGTCGGATATTCTATGGTGTCCATCTCCGGCGCCTTTCCTTTTGCCGGCGCACTCTCGCTTTTTTCAGACTTGAATGAACCCGATGATACTGGTCCGCCTGCACTTGGACCGAACTGGAAATTCTCAAGGATCACCTCTGATCTGTATTTCTTCACCCCCTCCTTGTCATCCCATGACCTGTTGGCAATCCTCCCTTCGACAAAGATGCTTCTTCCCTTCTTCAAGTATTGGGATATAACCTCAGCCTGCTTTCCAAAAGCCACTACATTGTGAAATGTGACGTCTTCCTGCTTGGTCCCATTCTTGTCCTTCCATGTCCTGTTTGTGGCCACGCCAAAAGAAGCGACTTTCGTTCCAGAAGGAAGAGCTTTCAATTCAGGATCTTTGGTCAAATTGCCGAAAAGGAATGCTTTGTTTATGTTCATGTTTTTAAATGTTTATAAAATGATTATGAGGCTATTATAGACCATCGAGGGACAAAAAACAAACCCTGTTCTCTTGAACAGGGTTTGTCGTATCAGTTATACCTTCACTTCGCTTGTCAGAAGCTCGTCTATGGACTTGTCTATCTCCTCGACTGAAGCCGGTTTTCCTATTATCTCAGCTTTAGTTGTCGGGATCTTTATCTTGCTTTCCTTGTCTGAGAAGATGGTTATCTTAGGAGAGTACATGGTGTTCTCCCTTACGGTCTTTACGACGATGTATCTCAATATCGATTCATTGGCTTTCATCGCCTGGTCTATCTTTGTTATATCTCCCCCCTCGGTCAGGGCGAATTTGATGAAGCCGAAATATGCCTTGTCAAACGTCTTGTATACTCCGCCGAATGCTTTCTTTATAGGATATGCGAGGGGTCGGAGTTTTGGAGCTTCCTCGGAGATTATCTCCGCTTTTTCCTTGCTCAAATACGCCTTTATCTTGGCCGCTTCCTCTGAAATATTCTCTTCTGCGACAGAGGAAAGAAGATGGTATCCGACTTCGTATACCTTCTCTTCGTTGTTTTTTGCGACTGTTGGCTTTTTGCTCATGGGCCCTAGATTAGCATAATGAGCCATAAAAGGCAACTTAAAAGCTAGAAATGCAGGACGTCTTTGAACTCCTTTTCATCCTTGAACTTCCCCACTATGGCCAAGTTCAATGTCTCGTCCTTGAAGATCCTCTCTGCCATGAATTTTATTTCCTCCGCCGTGACCTTTTCTATCTCTTTTATGATATCCTCCGGTGTTTTCAAAGTTTCCTTCAATATTTCCTGGCCTCCGAAGAACTCAGCGACCGAATCCGATGATTCAAGGCCGAGATTCAAAATCCCTATGAGATATTTCTTCACCTTCTGCAGTTCATCCTTTCCGACAAGTTCAGTCTTGAGCTTTTTCAATTCAGACAAAATGGCTGTGACGCCTTCTTTGACCCTGGAGCTATCAACTCCGGCAAATACAGCGAAAGCACCATGATCCGTGAACGTATCATTGTCCGCCCCGACGTAGTAGCAGATACCTAGCTCTTCCCTCATCTTCTGGAACAATCTTGAGCTCATTCCTCCGGAAAGGACGCCCCTCAATACTCTGATGATGGGATTATATTTGTTGTAGATGTTGAATGACCTATTGCCTATTATCAAATGAGTTTGGTCGGTATCTTTGTAATACAGCTTCAATTGTGGAATCTTTTGGGATTCAATGACCTTCTTCTTCTCCTCCTTCTTCCATTTGCTTGCATCCTTGAAAAGGACTTGGATCTTCTTCAGAACATCCTTTTCGTCTATCTTCCCAGCAACAATCACAGTAGTCGCGCTTGCGACATAGTGCTTGTGCCTGTAGTCAATGAAATCCCTTCTTTGCATCTTTTGGATATTTTCCTTGGGTCCGATTATGGCCCAGCCTGCCGGCTGGTCTCCGTATAGGAGCTTGAAAAATTCCTCGGCCACGATATGCCTTGGCAGATCTTTGTTCATGTTTATTTCCTCTATGACCACACCCTTCTCCTTCTCCATTTCTTTCTCCGGCAATGTGGAGTTCAAATATATGTCCGAGACGACATTGAGCATTGTATCGATGTTCTTGTAATCCGCTTTTGCATAATATCCGGTATATTCATGTCCTGTAAAGGCATTGTGAATCGCCCCTATGCCATCAAGTTCCTTTGAGATATCTGCTGATGTCAGGCGCTTTTCCGTACCTTTGAAGCACATGTGCTCAAGAAAGTGCGATATGCCATTGTTCTCCTTGTTCTCATATTTTGATCCTGCTTCAACCAATACCAATACAGTGACAGTCGGATTGCTCTTCATGGGCACTGTGATTATACGCAGGCCGTTCTTTAATATCTTTTTGGTGTATTGCATACAATAGAATATAGCATAAAAAATGAAAATTTAATAAAAAATAGCCCCGACTGAAAATTCAGCCGGGGCACAGTTAACCGAAGGATTCATTGTCTCACAGGTGCATGAAACTTCCCCTGCAACCAGGACCAGAAACTTTGTCCTGGCTTGAGGGCCTCCTCACGAGATTTACCGCATCCACTGCAATAATTCTCATGTGGCCAAATTTCTTTCCAGCACCACCACGTATTACAGGTGGGCGTAAGAACATTCTCGCTTCCGCATTGGCTGCAATGAGAATCTAAAGAAACTCTGTTGCACTTCTTGCATATCATAGACATGGTCGTTCTCCAGTTGATGGAATCCGTAATCTTTTAGAAGAGTAACATGTATTAAAATATCTGTCAACTAGTTTTTCCGTTTTCTTCCCTTAATTCCCAAAATTAGCCTCATTTCAAGGCTTATTTTTGGAATGAAAGAAAAAATTTGGTAATCAAAAAATGGATTTTGTTTATTAGATTTCAACTAAATTAGTTTTTTGTAAAAACCATTTTGATAAGAAAAAACATATTTTTTGATATCTCTATCAATTAGATTTTGTTCTTTTTTAGAAAATTCATTTCTTTTTATATAACAATGAGCCAAAATATTAAAATTTTTCCTAAAATATATTTCTGCCAAACGATTGTTCACTACTGCAAAACACCATCCGTCATTAAATTTTATACTATTCCCCATTTTTAATTTAAAACTTTTTTAAAATAATTAATCAATTCCTCCACCTTCACCCTCTCCTGCTTTCCCGTATCCCTATCCCTCACCGTGACAGTATCGTCTTTCTCTATGGTGTCAAAATCAACAGTGACGCAATACGGGGTGCCGATCTCATCTTGCCTTCTGTATCTCTTTCCGACATTGCCATTGTCATCAAACATGACGGCTCCGAACTCTTTCTTGAGCTCTTTGTATATTCCTTTTGCCTTTTCAACCAATTGTGGTTTGTTCTTCAAAAGAGGAAATACCGCTATCTTCACAGGAGCAACATTTGAAGTGAACTTCATATATACCCTCTTTTCTCCTCCCATATCATCTTCCATGTAGGCGTCGGTTAGGACGGCAAGGACGCTTCTGTCCAAACCAAAGGACGGTTCTATACAGTGAGGGGTGAATCTTTCCTTGGTCTCCTCATCAAGATAGTTCAAATCCACTCCGCTCGCCTTTGAATGGCGACTGAGGTCATAGTCGGTCCTGTATGCAAGGCCGTACAGCTCATTCCTTCCAAAAGGAAATTCAAACTCGAAATCTATTGTTCTTTTTGAATAGAAGGCTCTGTCCCCGTCCCCTATCTCATGCTCATACACATGATCCTTCCTCAAACCTATCTCTTTGGTGAAATCAAGCATCTCCTTCCTGAAATGCTCAAAGGTCTTTTCCCAATCGTTCGGATGGACCAGATATTCTATCTCCATCTGCTCAAATTCCCTCGATCTGAAAGTGAAATCCCTTGGAGCGATCTCATTCCTGAAAGCTTTTCCGACTTGTGCCATGCCGAAAGGAAGCTTGGGATGATATGAGTCCATGACGTTCTTGTAGTTCACGAACATTCCTTGGGCCGTCTCAGGTCGAAGATATGAGACCGAGGTGTCATCTTGCGTGGCACCGACATGGGTTTGGAACATCATGTTGAACTGCTTCGGTTCCGCCATCTCCCCTCCGCAATCAGGACATTTCTTTGCATTCTCTATCTGGTCGGTCCTAAATCTCTTCTTGCATTTCTTGCATTCGGAAAGCGGGTCGGAAAATCCTCCCACATGTCCCGTGGCCTTCCAAACCTCTTGATTCATGAGTATGGCAGCATCCACTCCGTACATGTCCTCCCTGTCAGTGACGAATTTCTTCCACCAGTGATTCCGTATGTTGTTCTTCAGTGCGACTCCGAGATGAGCATAGTCCCAAGTGCCGGCAAGCCCCCCGTATATCTCTGAACCTTGGTATATGAACCCCCTCCTTTTGCAAAGAGAGATTATATCTTCCATCCTTTTGTTGGTTTCCTGCTTGTTCGCCATATGAGGTCAATTTACATTAAAAATCGGTTTTTTACCAGCCATTTCATCACTGCACCACCTTGCCTATGTTCTCCGTATACGCCGGATCAAAAATGATACTTGTGGTGACTGGAGCTTTGACCTCACCTATCCTTGCTCCGGAGAACACGTCCGTGCCGCTTATGGTCGATTCATTCAGAAGATTGACCTCATGTCCGACCTGAGTGACACTTGGAGTTATGGAAACTTGGAATGACACGTCTCTAGGCTGGTATGTCGTACCGGATCCAGATCGTATGCTCCCGATATCCCAAACAACCTCTCCACTGCCTTGATCGTACGTTATATGCTCGGTCCCCGGACTCGTAAAGCCTTCCCATGAGACATTCGGAGGGAGGATGGCAGAGACTCTGGCATTGTTCACATTATTGAACGAATTCGTGGCGGTCCACGTGATTGTATATGTCGTTTTGTTATCAGCCTTCGGAGGGAACGGTCCGCTGTTCTCAAACGGTCCAACTGTCCTGAAGCTTCTGGCCAAGAGCTTGAGATTCGAGGATATTCTCACGGTCTTCTTTCCGGAATATAGGACTTCCTCGGTATTTCCGCCTCCTCCGACTCTCGTCCCAAGAACACTGATATCAAGGATTATGGAAGCATTACTGAAAGAGACGCTTGACTGCGAAGACGGGTAAAATGAACTGAAGTCAAAATCCATATCGCCTTCGCTATCGATTCCCACAGTGGCAAGATCAGGGATATTATTCCTGTCAAAGACGAGCGAGTTATCGAAAGAATTATAGAAGCCGTCATCCGCGCGAACCGTCGTCTTGTCAAGCGCGCTTCCGGTGAATTTCACCTTTATGCTCATGTTGTATATCTTTTCCGTCAGATTGTTCTTCCATACGATATGCCCGTTCACCTTCCCTCCCGCATCAATGGCAACCTCGCTGTCTTCTTCCTGGTTCAGAAGCATTGAAAGATTGACGAAAGGCTTCTTGATGGACACGGTCTGAGAAAGCAATGCGAAAGCGGTTCCCATTGAGTTCTTGTTGCTTGCGCTCGGAGTCCCGACAGTGAACTTAAGAACCCTCTGTTCGCCATCCTGCCCCTGAAGCATTCCTGTGATGCGTATCAGTCTTTGCGCTCCCGGAGCCAAGTCGCCCAAGTAGAAGACGGAACCGTCAGCAGAGGTTGATTGGGGATTTGAGGAGATGAGATTGAACCCGAAAGGATAGTCCACTTTAAGTATCAAGCCTTTGAGCGTGCTCAAAGAGTTCGAGGTGATGTTCAATGCAAAGTCGGTCTGCTGGTTTGCCGTAACCTCATCGGCCCCGCTCACGCTTATGTTCACCGGCGAAGAGCTCAGAAGGACAGTGTAGTCTTTTTCTTTGCTGAATATGGCATTTGAGCCAGCCAATCTGTATTCAACTGTTATTTTGACCGTTTGCTCTGTATTCTCCTGCCCAAAGAGCACTGATTTCACGAGACGCTTCTCGCTCTGTCCGACTTTTATGTCACCTAGTACTTCACTTGATCTTTTCATGTCAGCCGAAAGGTCATCGGGCTTTTTGGTGCCGTCCGGGTATTCAACGCGCAATTCAACCGTCTGCAGATCGGTGACATTGTTGTTCTTCACCTCTATATCAAGCGGGAGAACCTCGCCTCCGGCAATCGATGTCGGACCGCTCACAAGGATGTCTATATTGTTGCCTGACACCATATTGGAACCTCCGAAGAATTTATAGAAGGCAAAACCGGCGGCCAAAAGGAAGAATATGAACGCTCCGATGAGTATCTTTGCATATGGCACAGTGACCTTGCTCTCAGGCCCTTCCTCCTCAACGCTCCATGATGAAGGAGTCTTTTCAGGACTGTTCTGGCTTGGAAGAGAGTGTCTTTTCTTTACGAAGATGCCATCAGCGCTCTTTGAGTATAGAACGTCCTTGACCCCCTCTATTTTGTTTTTCTTCTCGTCCGGTACGTACATATGGGGAAATTATATCACAAATGCGTTTCGCTCAAAGCCTCGTTTATCTCCTTTATGGCCAGCCTTCTCTTGTCATTGAATGAATTGAGAAGATCCAAGGAAAGTTCATTCCCCTCGGCAAATGACGACAGGTCGAAGGATCGTTTGAAATAGCCTAGATGATACAAGATCCTGAGGACGATTATGGTCTCAAGATTCGCAAGATCGTCCTTTGACAGAGAGCTTTCAGAGAGAAAATCATAGAGTGAGAGGATATTGTCAAAGAGCGCCTCGTTCTTCTCTTCGCCATGGAGAAGCCTTAAGAGCAAGGAAAATATGTTCTTTGCGACAAGAATCTTTTCTTTATCCTTTATGAAAGGCCTCTGGCTTATAGTCTCCACCCCAACGATCCTCCAGATCTCCCTGCCCTTGACCACGGAGATGTTCACAAGACAAAGGTCCTGCAAATGGCTTTTGAGCTTGGAGGCTGATTTTCTCACTCCTTGGGCGCTTGCCTTTATGAAACCGAGATCTTTGGTGAGCAGAAAATAGAGCTTGTTGGCTTCGCCCACCGGTATGCTTTTTATTATTATTGCTTTTGTGGTGTATATCTGGTGCATGATAAAGATAATGATATCACAATAAAACAGACAACTTTTGTTGTCTGTTCTATGCTATCTCCACCCTAGCTCTCATCCCCTCAAGCTCCAAGATCTCCCCGCTATCAAGATGTTCAAAACTTATTTCTTTGAGACCAGTCGTCTTTGATATCTCTTCTGTGAATTTCTCGAATATCCTCTTACCTGCATCATCGGTATCCACTACAAGATCTACAAGGTCACTCGGATTGAGCTTCTTGTTCTTCCTCAAGTCCTGAATGGCTCTGACGATATCACGCATGATCCCCTCATCTTTTAATATAGGCGTGATGTTCACATCAAGCTCGATCTCGTTTGCAATCGATGCATCGCATACGACCTCTTTTACATTGACCTCGTCCCTGATGAGATCTAGGTATTCCTTCTTTCCTTCGAACTTCTCGCTTTTGACCTTCAAACTGGACAGGGGCTGTCTGACTTTTATACCCGCCTTCACCCTTGCCTCAAGTCCCAAAGATACGATCTTCCTCACTTCATTCATCGTTTCTATCATCTTGGTCTTTTCATCCGAAAGCTCTTTCACAAGATGGTCCGGCCAATCTTCCAAATGAACGCTCTCCTTCCCCATCCCGCCCGTTATTTTCAAGTATAGGTCCTCGGCAAGAAAAGGCATCGAAGGGGCCATGAGCTTGGAAAGCTCGAGTATCACGGTTCGAGTCGTCAGCATAGCCGAGTGCCTGTCCTCCGCGTCCTCGGACTTAAATCTGTCTCTCGATCTCCTCAGGAACCACGTAGAGATGTCGTCCACAAGGTCCGCTATCGGCCTTGTCGCCCTGTCCAGTTCATAGTTATCAGTCGCTTTTGTTATTTGAAAAGCAGTCTCTTCTAGTCTTGCGAGAATCCACTTGTCCAAAATGTTCTTTGAGGCATTCTCCTTCACTGCCACATCAAATCCGCCATACATCTCAAAGAAAGAGAAGACGTTTTGGAGCCTCATGATCACTTTTTTCAATGTCTCATCGACTCCACGATCGGAGAATTTCAGGTCTTCCGCCCGCACGCCTGGAGATGACAAAAGATAGTATCGCATGGCATCAGCGCTGTATTTCTCGGCAAGCATGACAGGATCGGTGTAATTTTTCAGTCTCTTTGCCATTTTCAACCCGTCTTCCGCAAGGACAATCCCGTTTGCAATGACATTCTTGTATGAAGACTCGCCGAAAAGCGCGACTGAGACGACAAGCATGGAGTAGAACCATCCGCGAGTCTGGTCTATTCCCTCGGCAATGAAGTCTGCAGGAAATCTGAGATGCTTCTTCGGGTCGAATATGTCCGTATTCTCGAAAGGATAGTGCATCTCACCGTATGGCATGGACCCGGACTCGAACCAGCAATCAAAGACCTCGGGGATGCGCTTCATCACACCGCCACATTTGCATTTGAGATTTATCTCATCGATGAACGGGCGATGGAGGTCAAGCTCATAGTTCCTGTTGTGCGGAATGGGGGCAAAATCAAGCTCTTTGATCTCGGAATTCTCTATAAAAGCCTCTCCCTGCTTCCTTGTCTTCAAAGCCTGTTTCTTATCAAGCCCCGCAGTTCCGCAGAACATGAGCCAGATAGGGGTATTGTGGGAGACGATCAGGATGTTCTTTCCTTCATTTTTTGCGTCAGTCTCATATACGAACTCGGTCATCCTTTTGATGACTACTTGGTAGTTCTCCCCTCCTTTAGGGGTTTTTGTGAACTTTTCCTCCCTGTTCCCGAAGAATGCCTGATATTCCTTGTCGTTCTTGCCGTCAAATTCCCCCCCATATATCTCATGAAGCCTTTCATCGTATACGATCTTGTCCTTCGGATATCCGATTGTTTCTGCGATGATCTCGGCGGTCTCTTTTGTCCTCATGAAAGGAGAGCAGTATATGACATCCACCTTGTGCATGAGGTTCTTTGCGGCAAGGACAGCTTGTTCCCTGCCTTTGTCAGTCAGATGGTTAACTGACTTCGGATCGGAGCTCAGAATTCCCGTGAGATTGCTCTCCGACTCTCCGTGCCTGACGACCAGGAACTTGTTCTTGCTTTTCGTCCTTTCCTTTATCTCCCCGACCGATCCGATGAACTCCTTCTCATTGCATTTCTCGTTCTGGCATCTCCATATTGGCATCGATGCGCCCCAAAATCTCGTTCTTGAGATGGACCAATCAGGAGCAGACTCCAGAAGCTTTCCGAATCTGCCTTCCCCAAGATCGCTTGGGACCCATCTTATCTTTTTGTTGGCCGCAATGAGCTTGTCCTTGAATTTCGCTATCTCAACGAACCATGAGCTCGTGGCGTAGTTCAAAAGCGGGGTGTCGCATCTGTAGCAATGAGGATATGAGTGGATGAACTTCTCCTTTTCAAACAAAGTCCCCTTCTTGGCCAAGAATTTTATGATCTCAATGTCCGCAGCTTGGGGATCTTCTATTGGTTTGACCTTTTGGCCGGCAAAATCCGTGACCTCTGGCCTGAACCTTCCGTCCATCCCGACATGCTGGATGAAGGGAAGCTTCTTCTCATTTCCAAGCTTCAGATCGTCCTCGCCGAATGCAGGGGCGATATGCACCACTCCGGTGCCGTCTTCCATTGTGACGAAATCAGCCGGATATATCTTGAAGCCGTTTTCCTTGTTTTTGATGTCTATCTTGTCATAGTATGAGAAAAGCGGATTGTATGATCTGCCTACAAGCTCAGCGCCCTTCATCTCCTTGACTATGGAATACTTTTCATCCTTGAAAACCTTTTTCAAGAGATCTTTCGCCAGTATGAACCTTCCTTCATCCTTCCTCTCTATTTCCACATAGTCGAATTTTGGGTTCACTGCAAGAGCCACGTTCCCTGGAAGGGTCCATGGGGTCGTCGTCCAAGCCAAGACAAATGTATTAGGCTCATCCACAAGCTCGAATTTTACCGTGACAGACAGATCTGTAATGTCTTTATATCCCTGACCTACTTCAAAATTTGATAGGGTCGTACCGCAATGAGGGCATATGTGCATTGATTTGAAGCCTTCATATACCAGGCCTTTCTTGTGCAATTCCTTGAAGACCCACCAGACGCTTTCGGTGAAGGCCGAGTTCATCGTCTTGTAGTCGTTCTCCATGTCCACAAATCTCCCGAGCCTAGGGATTATTTTCTTCCAATCATCGGCGTATGTCATGACCTTTGACCTGGCTATGTCATTGAACTTTTCCAAGCCAAAATCTTCAACGTCCTTTTTTGATTTGAGCCCGATCTCCTTTTCAACAATGACTTCCACGGGAATTCCGTGGGTGTCCCAGCCCCATCGGCGAGGAACGTGCTTGCCCTTCATCGTCTGATATCTGCCGATGTAATCCTTCATTGTGCCGGCAAGGATATGGCCGTAGTGAGGAAGACCTGTCGCGAAAGGAGGTCCGTCATAGAAGACAAACTCGCCCTTTGAAGGTTTTTCCAAAGTTTTCTTGAATATCTCCCTCTCTTGCCAGAATTGCAATATCTCCTCCTCCCTTTCGGCAAATTTGCTTTTTGTCACCGGTTTTTGCTGTTTTTCGGTCATAATATATGAGTTTCCATTGTATCAGATTTTTAATGGAAAAAAAGGGCGAGGCAAGTCTCGCTCAAACTCATATCTTAAATCAACTTTGGCCCTTTATTTGTTTTATCTTTTCTACAATTTGATCTTGAAGTTCTTTCTCATTTTCCTGGTCCGCCTGCGTCAAAGCGTCTTCAAGGCATTCTATAGCTCCGTCTTTATCTCCTGCAGCAAGATACAGGTCTGTTCGTTCAATATTTAAAACAATGGCATCACGGCTTGTGACGACCAGGGCTTCTTGTTGCTCTGTCCATTTGATCACTAATTCTCTAGTTTCTGGATGATCAAAACCATTCGTTCTCAACATCTCAAGGACTTTTCCTTTTTCTATATTACCTTCTTCTGTTGGTGGCATTTCCATGTTCATATGCCAATTATATCATATGCAAAAAAAGTCCCAAGCCATACAGCTCGGGACCTTGCACCATTCCTCACTTCTTCTGCTCGACCTTGGCCTTTCTGGAGAAGATCCTGTCTTCCTCGTTCCATAAATAGGTTTCGGGCGAAGGGTAGCTCACATCCATGATCCATCCCCTACCCTCGTCCCAAACGAAATAAACGGTCGCCGTCAGCACACGAAAGACATTTGGCCTGTTGTTCGTGAGAAGCGGTCCCCTTCTGCCTCCTTCTTGCTTGTTCAAGATGAAACGGATGGCAGCAAGGTCCATTTCGCCCTGGCCGAGCTCTTCCAATATGTCTCTCGTCGTGCAAAAGATGCGAGGCTGATGAACGGATACGGTGTAGCTTTTGCGCGGCAAGACCATCGGGTTCTCCGCCAAGAATTTCTTGGAGGCCTGACTGATGTACGAGAATATCCCGAGGGGCATTTCCTTGAAATTATCCCCTACCACAAACTCTTTTGTGACCGAGGGGATATGCACATCCATCAAAAACTCAAGAGTCTTGGTCTTAGTTGCCAATTTAGACTCCTTTCATGCCTGGTACTGTATTTCTGGATGGAATACTACACCAATGGATTATTATTACAATACGTGATCACATTCTCTCCGGAGCTTGGATCCCAAGGAGGTCGAGTCCGTTCCTCAAAACGATGGAAAAAGCTTCCGTAAGAGAGATATTATACGAAGAATCGGCATTGTCCTTGTCCACGATCTTGTTGTGGGCATAGAAATTATTAAAAGACGAGGAAAGCTCTATGAGATACGTTGCGATGTAGTGAGGCGAATACTCATTCCCTGCCCGCTCCACTACTTCCGGGAATCTGTAGAGCATCTTCTCAAGCGTATTTATTTCTTTACCAACTTTTTTAGAATTTAATTTTATCTTTTCATCTTTTGCTTTTCTCAATATGGACCTTGCTCTTGCATATGAATACTGCAGATATGGTCCGGAGTCACCTTCAAAAGAAAGGGATTTTTCAAAGTCAAAGATGATATCTTTCCCGGTGACTTGTTTGAGGATGGAATACTTGAGAGCCCCGATGGTCACTTTTTCCGCCACTTCACCTTGCTCCTTTCGGCCCATCCCTCTATCATCCATCTTTTGGAGAACCTTCTCTTTTACATCTTCAATCAAAGAAATTGCTGTGATTACATCTCCAGTTCTTGATGACATTTTGCCTTCAGGCATCCGAAGCATTCCATGCGGTATATGGACGGTCTTCTTTGAAAGGTCCGGATATATAAAGCTTAGAGCCTTCAAAAGCACTTTGAAATACTCATTTATATCATTGCCGGTCACTACAATAGATCTATCGTATTGGGTCCTGTCGTATTTTATCTTGGCAAGGCCGAGATCTTTCGCTTCATATGTTGGCAGACCTTCGCTGTTTATGAACACCCTTGTATGCAGACCGTAGTTCTCGCCTTTGAAAATGACCGCTCCGTCGCTCTTTTCAAAAACTCCCGTTTTGATGTTATCCAATACCAGATTCTTTCCGAATTCATTTGTCTCGCTCTCAAAGAAATATTCGTCAAAATAAGTATCCAAAAGCTTGTATATTTTTTCAAATTCCGCCAAAGAAACTTTTCTGCCGACATCATATATCTCATTTATCTCATGATCGGTCCTTCCATATACCTTCTTATTGATCTCCACTATCTCTTTTTTGGCCTTTTCATCCTCTTCATATGCTTTTGCGCCAAATGCATATGCTTTGCCCCAGATCCTCGGATTTTTGCCTATACCAAAAAGACCGCCGAAGAATTCATTCTTTGTTTTCTGGTCTTTTTCCATCATCCTCTGCACTCCCCAAATAGTCTTGGCTACATGAAGCCCCACATCGCCTTGGTAGTTGGCACGAGTGACCATCGCGCCATTAGCTTCTATAATCCTTGAGATCGATTCCCCTATGGCATTGCTCATTAAGTGACCAATGTGAAATTCTTTGAAAGGATTCGGGTCCGTATATTCAATGATCGTCTTTTCTCCTTTCAGATTCCCATTAATACCGAATCCTTTACCTGCCTTCAATATCTCCCCGCTCTGCATCACAAAGAATTCGGGGGACAAATAGAAATTTATGAAGCCTGTTCCAGCAACTTCCACCCTTGAAACTTCCTTTGGTTTATTCTTGTTTATTTCCAAGACGATCTTTTCTGCAAGAGCTTTCGGATTCTGTGCCGCTTTCTTTGCCATAGACATGGCGATATTCGTGGAATAGTCTCCATGTGTCAGGTCTTCCGGATGCTCCAAGACTACCTTGGATTCCTCCAGTTTGAGCCCTTTAAGGGCCGTTTTTATTGAGTTTTCCAATATATCAGTGATGTTCATATCTGGATGATATCACAATTTGTCTATTTTTATAGTATAATGCCAATATTATCAATTTAACCTAATAACATGCAACCAAAAACGACAGCAAAGGACTTCTTCATGTATTTGGGCACCATTATCAGCCTGTATGTCAGCGTCGTGAGCTTCCTCATGCTCGTCTTCGCGATAATAAACAAAGCGCTGCCGCTTGCCGGAGAATATGCTGCAGGGCCTGATCAGACCATACGCTCTACCATAGCTGCGATCATAGTTTTCTTCCCAACCTTCATCTATCTATTGAAGCTTCTCAGCAAAGATCTCCAGGCTCATCCGGAAAAGAGGGAGTATTGGATGAGAAAGTGGATGATCTTCCTTACCCTCTTTTCGACAGGACTTGCCATGGCCGTAGACCTTGTCACTCTTGTATACAGATTCCTTGGTGCAGAAGATCTTACACTCCGATTCTTCCTCAAAGTATTCTTCGTCTTCGCAGTAGCCGTCACGGTCTTCAGGACGTCTCTTGCCGACCTTCGAAGGACAGATTTTTCATATGGAAGAAAAGAGAGAACAGGCACGATCATTGTGTCATTGGTCATGCTTGCCGCCATCGTGTATGGGGTCATCATGATCGGCTCCCCTGCCACACAAAGGGCGAGAATGATGGATGAGACAAGAGTGAGCGACTTGAACAGCATTCAAAGCCAGATAGTATATAGCCAGTGGGAAAATAAAGGTGTGGTTCCGGAAACCCTTGATGCCCTGAGAGAGCCTATAAGCAACTATATCGTCCCTACAGATCCTGAGACCAAAGAAAGCTATGAGTACAAAAAGATCTCAAAAAACAGCTTCGAGCTTTGCGCCACATTCAAGACTGAGGTCGGGACGACGACCATAAACTCTATAACGGGAAAGCATATCTCTTCACCGTACCCGTATGAATTGACGAATGAGAACTGGCAGCATGGCATAGGAAGAACATGCTTTACGAGAACCATAGATGAGAAGCTGTATCCGATAAACAAAACGGCAAAATAGATAAAAGCCCTTGGAAAATCCAAGGGCTTTGTGTCATCTCCAGGGAAGCCTTACTTCCTTGACCTTGCTTCGTCCCTTAATACTACTTTGTAAAGTTCGGGACGATGCTTTTTGAGCCGTCTGATAGACTCTCTTTTTGAAAAAGGCATTCCCGACCAACGACGCCTCTTGACACCATCTTGTGCTCGTGAAAGAACATCTAATGCTTTCTTTCTCATAGCTAACCTCCTTTCTTTTTTGCAAGATAACAATCTTTAGTGTATCCGACTGAATTGATTAAATCAAGATTACAAAAAAGCCCTAGGTATTTTTAACCAAGGGCTTGTTTTTCACTCTCTTTCCAAAAAACTTGCCGACTTTACGATCTCAACTATGTCCACTTCAAGAACTTCTGCCAGCTTTGTAAGAACATCGATTGAAGTATTGCGTTTTGGGTCTGAAAGATTTTCGATCCTTTGAAAAGTTCGGGGGGAAATCCCGGCTTTTTCTGCCAGTTCACACTGGGTCAGTTTCTTCTTCAATCTCAACTTGTGAACATTCAAAGCGATCCTGTCCATAGGCGAACAGCTTTTCAAGCTGGCGCAGAGATCGGCATGATGCTTTTCAAGAGTTCTCTTTGACAAAAAACGTTTGGGCATGTCTACCACCTCCTCATCTGCCAAAAGCAGGTTGGATTTTTTAATTCCTTTTCTGTCTGATTGGACTGAAAAAGCAAGCTGGTTTCTTGTTGAAAAAAAATGCAAGCTTCTCAATGTCAGAGACCGTAACCTCGTAAGTGGTCTCGCAATCAAAGATTTTCACAAGAATGCTGTAGGTGATCTTCAAATTTCGGCCGATTTTTTCGCCTTTTTTCTCCATTTCTCCGCCTAAAAGAAACGGGTTTAATCCTCGCTTTTCGCAAAGATTTTTAAGGTTGGCTGCAACCACATTTTTCAGCAGTTGTGCTGAGTGATTCTTTTTCATGGCCATCCCTTTCAAAGACGGTTTCCTCTGTATGTGTTTATAACCCCAAACAGCTTATTTGTCCAGCTTTGATCTCTGGGCTGCGCTCTTCCCCGCCACGTAGCCTGTGGTCCAGCAAAGCTGGAGCGAATATCCCCCGCTTGGTCTGTCAAAGTCCAAAATATCCCCCACAAAAAACAAATTGTCATATATCTTGGACCTCATCTCCTTGAAATCAACTTCGGAAAGATCTATTCCGCCACTTGAGACAATCGCCTTATCAAATCCGAGGAGCTTGTCTGCTGTAAGCTCGAATTTCTTCATTTTCTCTATTATGGCGAATCTTTCCGGCCTTCTTACCTCATTTGCATACCAATCGCCGTCCATTCCCATAAGCTCAAGCAGCTTCGCATACACTTTATCAGGCACTTCCTTGAACGGAAGATTCTTTATCATCTTCCTCGGATTCTTTTCAAATAAATTCTTGAAATTCTCATGCATCACATCAAGCCCGACTCCCGGAAAGAAATCTATGGCGATTTTCACCTCGCCCCCTTTGAGCAATTCCCCGATGGTCTTGCTCATATTTATGATCGTAGGACCGGAAAGTCCGTTGTGGGTGAAGAGCATCCTTCCCTTCTTGCTCAAGACCTTCTTGCCTCCCTGCCACAAAGATATACCGACGTCCGTTAGCGTTATACCGGCAAGCTCGGACACCCACTTCTCCTTTGTCTGTACCGGTACGAGCGAAGGATTGGATTCCGCTACCTTGTGACCTATTTCCTTGAGCCACTTGAGACCATCGCCGGTCGATCCGGTCTCTGGATGTGACTTCCCGCCTGTCGCCAATATGAAGCTCTTTGCCTTTATCTCCTCCCCATTCTCAAGAATTACAGATTCGATCTTGTCTTTTGCTTTTTTGATATGCGATACCCCCACTCCAAGCTTGAATTCCACCTTGTTCTTCTCTGCAGACCTCACAAGGGCGCCGAGCACATCCATAGACTTGTCAGACACAGGAAAAACACGAAACACGGGTTCCACTTTCGTCTTCACTCCAAGACTCTCAAAGAATCGTATGCTGTCCCCGACATCAAATATGGAAAAGGGCGTGAAAAGGAAGTTCCCTTTCTTGCCGAATTTCGACATGAACACATTTTCAGGCTCAGTATTGGTCATGTTGCACCTGCCTCCGCCTGATATGAGGAGCTTCTTGCCCATGATCTCGTTCTTCTCGAGAAGAAGCGCCTTGGCCCCGAATTTCCCTGCTGTGGAGGCGGCCATGAGGCCTGCCGGGCCTCCGCCGATGACCACGACATCCCATATATTGGTATTTTCTTTCGTTTTTCTCATGTCATAGACATACTATGTCAAAAGCAATGAAAAAGCGAATTTAAAAAAACCTCCGGAATATCCCGGAGGTTTGGCAGACTTATCAATTACTTTTTCGTCATGTCGATATGCTTGAAAAGTCTGGCGCAAGGAACTTTCAAAGCTCCTGCAAGCAGACCGATTTCCTGAACAGTCGGGCCCTTCCTTAGACCCAGACGTTCAAGTTTCTTGATCTTGCGGACAGAGACGCCTGCTTTCTCTGCCAGATCTTGCTCCGACATTTTCTTCTTCTTCCGCAGATCAATGACATTGTAGGCCAAAAGAGCATCGGCTGGCGGGTTTTTCAAGGCATCGTAACTTTCCGGCCTGTATTTCTTGAGATCGGCAATGCGTTGTGAATGAGGGATCGTATCCTTGATTCTTGGAACAGAGTCTTTCGCCTTTTTCATGACCAGCTTCCTTTTCTACCTATTTGCCTTGAAGCAAAGTAGGATTTTTTTAAAAAGCCTTCAAGCTCGAATATATCTGAATAGTCAGGTTTAGTCAAATTAAAAATCTCTGTATGTCTTTTCATTCCTTCTACCGACATCGATGATCTCAATGTGAGATTTATCCATCTCAAAAATTATCCTAAATCTCCCTTTTTTCACCCTAAAGATATCTGATTGTCCTTCCAGTTTTTTGACATTCAGCCCTATATGGTTACCACTACTTATCTTTAAAAGAACATTCTCTACAAATTCCAGTTCTTTGGCAGATAGTTTGAAAAGAAATTTCTCAATCTTATCTGTCATTTATCTTTTGTTTTTTCTTAAAATTCTTGATATGTTCCAAAAGCTCGTCTACTGGAATTCCTCTCTTCTTGCCCCCATCAGTGAAATCTATCAGGGTCTCCCAGCTCTCCCCCATAGGTTCAAGACGAAAGATCGGCTTTGATCTCTTAACCACTACAAAGGACATTCCGTTAGAAATGGCTTTTATATATTTTTCGGAATTCACACGAAAATCCTTGAAAGGGATGATGTTGTTAATGCTCGTTTTTGTTATTGTATTCATACGAGTAAGTTTAACTTAAGTTAAACTTAAAGTCAACCTCATTTCCCCGTGCTTCCAAATCTTCCGTGGCCTCGGCTGGAATCAGACAGATCGTCAGTTTCCTCAAGCTCGGCTATGATAACAGGATATATGACGAGTTGCGCTATCTTATCCCCTTTTGATATATGATATGTTTCCTGTCCGAGATTTATGAGTTGGACATTATATTCCCCGCGATAGCCCGCATCATATACCCCGCCCATCGTATGTATCCCAGCCTTATTTGGCAAAGAGCTCTTGTCTTTTACTATTGCCGCATAGCCAATCTCAAACTCCAAAGCAAATCCGATATCAAAAACTTTTCTTTCCATTGGTTTCAAATTGTAATCTTCCAACGAAAAAAGATCTAAACCCACATCGCCCGGGTGAGCATAGTGAGGAATCTTTGCATCAGAATGAAGTTTTTTGATCTTTAGTTTCATTGTTATGTATTTTTCCTTTTAAACAGAACATTGCTATTCTCAAGCAAGAAGACATTCTTTATCCGAGCCTTCATTATAGCATCCCGACATGTCTCGCACACTTGAAAATGTCCCCAAAGGTATAGGTCCGCTCCATCTATATCCATACCCCTCTTCACAGCATCTCTAATAGCCCTTCTTTCCGAATGATTTCTCGGCTGGCCGCATCCGGGACAGAGCCAGTATAGCTTTCCAGATGGAATATGTAGAATTCGACGTATACAAAATCCCCGAGCATGCATCAATTGGAACCTGTGGTTGTTTATGGGCATCTTGTTCGCCCCTCCCCCCACGACCTCTCCGTTCTTGACAATGACAGAACCGACAGGCTGCAGTCGGTCGGTCGAATACCTTTCAGCATATTCCCTGGCCAGTTTCATGAACTTGTCCGTCTCTAGGACGTATTTCACCTGTTTTTGATCGATATTTCCCATATATGGTGCCTAGAATATCATCAAAATCGAACATCTGCACTATTGATTAATAAGTGATATAATTATAGTATGAATTTCAAAGGCAGGTTGCTAGGATAATTTTTTGGCCATGAACCACAAACTGACGTTAAAATCCAAAATAGACTTTGAGGAATTGAAAAAGGTGTTAAGAACACTCACCTTTAGAGGTATATATGACAAAAAGGGGGAAAAATTGAAGCCGTATGAGAATGCCAAGTTCACTTTGACCACCGTCTATCCCCCGAAATCGATGTGCGATTCCCCGACCATACTTTCCGGCAAAAAGAAGGAGACTTTGTTCTCTCCCCAGCCGACGATATATCTGAACCAGCTTGATATAATAAAAACAGTGGATGAGTTCCTCAAGGGAGAGAAGATGAGAGTCCATCAGCTTGAAGGAGGCATAGGATACGACTGGGAAGGTAGAGACTCGTATCACATGATACCACCAATAGTGGAAAAACATACGTATGACCTAAAGAACGGCTATGTCGATCTTGATAAGCTCGTGGAAAAGTTCGAAGGATACTGCGTGAAGGACGCTCAGGAATATCTGCACAAGATATCAAACAGGTATCTTCAGAACTTCAACATAGACGAGGTGAGCGCCATAAGGCACTTGGACATCTTCAATTCAAACGCACCCATCATAAATTACGGCGTGCAATACAACGGCCCGCATGATTTCTACATAGTCTGCGATGGAAGCCACAGGATAGATTACGCCACCGAGTATTTGAATGAACCGATAAATGTGATACTTGTCGAACCTCAAAAAAATACCAGCCTGGTGCCGTATTACGCCTTCCCCATGCCTTTCAGACCTACCATACGGCTTTCAAGCAAGAGATCAGAGAAAATGTACCCGAGGCTTGAGAGGGACAAGATCCATCTTTTCAACGACTTTTTGAAAAAGGTTCTGCACTATGACTGGTCAAATACGAAATTGAACATCAGCAGATTAAGGAGCAATATAGACATATTCTAGGATATGCAAAATCACGCAAAAACCCTAAAAGAGGCCTTGGATCTGTGCGTCAGCAAAAAAAAGGAAGGTAAAAAGACATCCTCTATTGCCATATCGGAAAAGGGAAACTCATATATTGCAGGCTCGGTTGATTCCGATACGCATCTTTTGAACATAAGCTCAGAACAGGCATCCTTGGCATTGGCCTCAGCTTCAAGAGACTACAAAATAAACAAAGTGATAACGCTTGTGGAAGACAGTGTCTCAGTCTTGCCTCAGACCGTTGAGATAATGATCGATCACTATAAAAGAACCGGAGTGCCGATATCATACGAGGTGATAGATTCTGAAGGAAAGACCCTGCTATCTGTAAAGGATGTCACGGAGCTTTCAAAATACTATGACCCGAAGATGAACATCCTTTCCATGACGAACGATTCTGAAGTTTCAAAGAACAAGATCGCGGTCAAGGTCAGAGACGAGGAAGATAAGACGAGAACTCTGAAAAAATATGCGATCGAAGGAGTGACGAGGAACTTCCCGACATCCGACAAAGCTTCTGGATACGGCACGGCAGTGCTCACAAAAAACGGCACTCTGTATTTTGCCGGGCAATACTCCACTCCGGACAAAAGGCTTGGCCTACACTCGGAGATGTGCGCAATGCTGTCTGCGATGATGGATGGGAATGCGGAGATGACTGATATCGCTCTCGTTTCAACAAAGTATGCGGATGAGCCTTGCAATATGTGCGGAATCTGCCGCCAATTCATCGCTGAGATATCGGCAAAATTCAATTTGAACCCGAACATACATTGTTTCTCCATGGATTCTGAAAAAATGGACAAACACTCAATATCGGAATATCTGCCGAATTCCTGGAGTAGCAAGAACTGGAAATAAAACAATGAAGGACATAAAAACAAAATTTCCATTGGTAGAAGCGATACTCCTGACGCCCGAGGAAGGAGCGCAAGGGATTATCGGCATATGCACGAACACCACGTCGGCCGGTGAGGTTTTGAGCAGCATAGAGGAGAACAACAGGAAGAATGTGGCGGTCCTCGGGTCGCTCATCGTAAGCCGAGATGGCGTTGAAAGGATGATATTGAACTGCCTCGCCCATCCGACCCAAAGATACCTCATACTTTTCTCCGAGGAGACCGTGACCTTCGCCCCGAGCACGAACCTTCTGCAGGCCATGCAGAACGGATTCGTGGAGAACAAGGAAGGAAATTACATCAAAGAAGGTATCGCCGCCTCGCCATATTACCCCAACCTGAGCAAGAACATATTCAATATTTTCAAGGATGAGATCATAGTTCTGCCTGTGTTCATGCACAAAAATGCGGCCAGTCAAAAGATAATAGAAAACTACCTGAACTGGCTCAAGCCGAAAACCGATCCGAAGATCATAGCTCTCCTTGAGGAGATTAACAAAAAAGACAAGATATACTATGACTCCCTGAACAAGCTCATTTCATTGGTAGCTTCGATTAAGACGGAGAAAAAGACCGCGATAAACATAGACCCGAAGGAATACAGGCATCTTGAGCCCCCGAAGATCATACTCTCCGGAAAAGACGAGACTTTCGACTGCCCGTTCAAAGCATCGGTCGCCGAAGGAAAGTACATAAGGCTCGATATAAGGACAAAAAAGGGGGATGTTTTCATAAAATCGGAGAATCCTTTCATTGTCGGATACACCCTTTTGAAATTCTTGGGCAAAGAAAAAGATTCCTTCTCCCATATTGAACAGCTCGTGCTCGGCGCAGAGCTCGGACGAGCAAGCATCGAGCTCTCAAACAGCATTGAGACGAAGCCTTTCGTGAAAGAAAATAATATTCTTGGTACGAGAGAGATTCCCGTGGAAAACCAGATTAAGACCATAATAGACAAAAAATACTACTACAAGATAAACAATGGCAAGGAAGGCGTGCGCGTCATGTGCATGGCTTTTGACGCCTGCGAGGAGATTTTTGAGCTCATATCAGAGAGCGTCACCGTTGTCCTTGAGAAGATAGCCGAATTGGACAGATTTGAGAGATATGAGATGGATTTCCTGCACAGGCTGGATGTCGGAACCCAGACAAGCAGGGCCGGGATAGCGGCAAAATTCGGCTATTCCTTCATTCAGGACTTCATCCCCATATTCAAGATAAACAAGACAAAGCTCCCCTTCCTCGTTTCGGAGAGCGATTCGTTCTTGGATACCCATAAATCCGTATTGAGGAAGATATACACCGAGGGCATAACGGAAAATCACGGGGATGAGTGGAAAGGACTGGCGAGGTCCGCTTCCGTGCTTGCCATATACAGGGATGTGGATTCCGCATTGAAGATATTCCCGGAAATATACAGGCAGGGAAATCAAACGGGAGAAGAAATAAGGGAAGCATATAAGAGCCAATTGATGAGGAAGGACAACGACGGGACATATACATACGGCGAGAGGACAAGGGCATATTTCGGCTTTGATCAGATGGAAACGACCAAAAAGACCTTGTTGAAGAACAAGGATCTGGCGACCATAGTCCAAAGGTTCGATCCCGTGAAGGACATGTCCTTCTACATCGATACCGCGACCAAGAAGCTCAAATTTTCCCATGACCCCTGCCTGACCCACGACATATTTTTCGTTGAGAACGGGAAATTACATTCTTTCCACATAGCAAGAGCGCATAACGCGGTGAATGCATATCCGGAAAACATCTTCGGACTGCATGATGCATATGTCGCTCCCCTTCGGGAAGCTTTGGGATTGAGATCCGGCGATATGTTCATGCTCTCAAACAGGGCAAACATTCTGCTTCTGTCCGAAGAGCAGAGGACGAAGAAGATCCTCGCAGAACCGTCCAAACCTTGCGGTGAGGTGAATATGGACAGCGGACCGTATGATCTGAAAGGAAAAGGCGGAATAAGGCCGAAAAATATCGTCGCTATATTCCAAGAACAGGCGAAGGAGAGCGACGAGAGGCCGAAAAGCAGGACTTTGGACGTCCTGGAAAATTACAACAGCGTCAACATACTCAATAAAGCCATAGAATATCTAGTCAAAAAGGGCGGCAAGCACAATAACCCGATAATAGGCGAATATATTCCGGGCAAGACCGACCCGCAATCCGACATGCTGGCATTCTTCCAAGCGAATGTGTATGGCGAAAAGATATACGCCACAGCAGTGTTCATGAACCATTCCATAAAAAATCTGGAAAAAGACAGAGGGCTTGTGAACTATCTCGTGACGCAATACAAGAAAGAGCTGGGGAACGATCTCGGTGAATCCGTGATAATATATGTCGGAAGATCAAACTAATATGAATTTTGACTATAAAAAAAACATAAAGGTCATAGGCTTCGATCTGGACCAGACGCTCTTTCCGAAATCTCCGGAGATCGATGAGACTATACAAGAATACATATATAGGAAGATATCGGAGCAAAGGCACACGACCATAGAGGAATCCAAAAAAATGTTCAAAGACCTGTATAAGGACGGGGCTGGACTGAGCGGCAGCAAAAGTCTGGAGGTTCTTGGCGTTCCAAATGCCAAAGAGGTCGTTCAAATGGCCCTTGAAAAGGCCGATATAGCGAAGTTCTTGAGCCCTGACGAAAAAACACTGAGCATCGTCAAAAAACTGAAGGAAAGGTATGGCAATCTGGATATCATAACCGGCTCAAACCTGAAGATAACAAAGGAAAAACTTGGACATCTTGGGTTCGATCTCCGTCTATTCAATAATATTTTCACTCAAGATGATGTCTCAAAATCGGACGGTTCGGCATATAAGATATGGATGAAAAAATATCCTAGTCTCAAACCTGACCAGTTCTTGTATATCGGAGACAGAGTGATGTCAGATCACATGGAACCGAAGAAATTGGGAATAAATTCGATCTTGGTGAACCAGAAAGAAAAAAATCTTGATGTTGATTGTCCTCAGCTGTCTTTGCTCGTAGAAATAGAGAAGTATTTGATATAAAAAAGGTGGCGCCCTAATGGCACGCCACCCTCCAAACGATCGAATCTCAGGAGATCAGTTCTTGGATCTTTATCCATGATTCGACCGGTATCCAGACAAAACAGGTCTTGCGCCCATTCTCTTCAGTGATGTATTCTGATTTGTAGGCGCGAGAGTCGAAAGTGACTGCAAAGGGGTAGAAATAATATACCGTCTTGAGCCCGGGAAAGCTTCCCGAATCCTTCACCTCCCTTTTGGGATCCACGACTGTGGCCGATAGGTCATTCCTGTCCACGGTCACGCCCAATTCCTCAAGAAGGCCCCGCAAAGCGGCATCCTTGGGCTTCTCATCGACAAACATCTTTTCCCCCAAAGAAGAATTGAGATATCTAGACGATATCTTGCCTTCCTTTTTGCGGAACAACTCCCACAAGATCAGGTCTTGATGAAGGACTTTGACCCGAACGGACATGATGACGCGGACAATACCGAGCCCCTCGACCTTTGCCACGAAACTTTCGCCTTTTTCCACTTCCGAGATGAGCTCTTCCAAAGACTTCGTCCCGGCGCAGTCTCCCCACTCGCGTTCCGCTGCTATGACAGTAAGGCTTGTTCTGATGTCTTCGTAACTCATCGCAAATGCGCTCTCTGACACTTTCATGTTCCGCTCCTTCCTGTCTTTTCTCAAACTTCTAATCTAAGTATTAACAAAGATGAAATTAAAAGTCAACAAAAAAAAACAGCTCGCATTGCAAGCTGTTTTTCCCATTTATTTGACCTCAACTCCCATGGACCTAGCGGCCCCTTCCACCATTCTCATGGCGGCGTTTATATCATTTGCATTCATATCCACCATCTTCTGTTCCGCAATCTCTTTGACCTGGGCTTTTGAGAGAGTGCCAATCTTGTTCGTGTTCGGCTTTCCCGAACCCTTCTCCCGCCCTAAAGCTTTGAGTATCATGCTTACCGTCGGGGGGGTCTTCAAGATGAAATCGTATGATCTGTCCTCGTATACTGTTATGACGACAGGAAGGATGCTCCCTATCTTGTCCTTCGTAGCGGTGTTGAATTTATTGACGAAATCCCCGATATTGATGCCCGCCTGACCGAGGGCCGGGCCTATAGGTGGCGCCGGATTGGCCTTTCCTGCCGGTATCTGAAGCTTCAATTTTTTTAATATTTTCTTTGCCATTTGTTTTTGTATTGGTTAATTTAGAGGCTTAGAGATACTAGCTCAAAAAGCCGGATTTATCAAGCTGTTATGATTTCCTTATCTGCAAGAGATCGAGCTCGACGGATGTCTCCCTTCCGAACATGAGGACCATGACCCTCGCCTTTCCCTTCTCCGCGTCTATCTCGCTTATCTTCCCATCAAGGTCTTTGAACGGACCGTCTATGATCTTCACGGATTCCCCCACCGAGAAATCAACGGCATGGGTGACAGTGTTCTTGTTCATGTTCCCGAGGAAGAAATCAACTTCTTTCTGCGTAAGCGGAACTGGATATACTCCGGCCCCGACAAAACCAGTGACGCGAGGGGTGTTCCTGACCACGAACCATGATTCATCAGTGACTATCATATCGACAAGGATGTACCCGGGATATATCTTCTCTTCCTCCTCCACTCTCTTGTTCCCTTTTATCTTTATCTTCTTCTCGACAGGAACGACGACATTGAATATCTTATCATTCATGTTCAAAGAATCGATCCTTTGCTTCAAATTCCTTGCAACGGCATTCTCATATCCTGCATATGTGTGTATAGCGTACCAATTTCGCCCTTCCTCTATTGTTTGTTTGGCCATGATTTTATTTTAAAGTTAGATCAAATTCTTGAGACCGATAGAGAATATATAATCAAAGAGACCGAGATATGCGGCGACAAAAATTGAAATTGCGATCACCAAGATCGTAAAGGTCATGGTCTGCTTTTTCGTAGGCCAAGAGACATGCTTCATCTCCTCTTTGGTCTCTGAAAGATAGTTTGATATTTTAGACATGGTTTTTTGTTAATTTGTATTTTAAAACCCCCTTCGGGGGCTAAATATATAGTACCACAAAAGCCCCAAAAAATGCAAGGGGTGGTGTTGTCAAAATTCAACTTGACTTCTCCCCAACAAAGGTATACACTGAGAGCACAAATGGCCGTAAGGCCCCCGAGAAGCCCCGAAAGGGGCTTTGTTCGTTCCCTAAAACAGACCTTTTATTCCGTCTATTATTGTTTGAAAGTCGTTTTCATTTATTTTTCGTATTCTTCTTTGTAGCCGTTTGACGCTTAACAGGCGTATCTGGGAAAGAATGACGGAAAAAGTGACCCCATCGTGATCAAGCATTCGATAATATGTCCCTTCTTTTACCTTTGTAGTCATGGGAACCGCCCAAAGCAACTTATCATTGAATTTTCTCAAAACAAGCACTGGCCTTTCAAACAAAAGATTCTTTCCATCCTGTTCATCGCCGATATTTGTACCGATTGAGCACCACCATATCTCCCTTTCATGAAATCTGATCTTCTTCTCTCGAATCTCGAGGTTTTTCTTTTCTGTGTTCCATTTGTCAAAATCTTTGTGCATTCTGGAAATATTCTACTATATGTAAATACAAAACAAAAGACCATTCCGCCTTGCGGAATGGTCTTTTTCAGCTCCTATCCGTTATTTTATCTCATACGTGACACTGACGCTTGAAGTGATCTTGTTCTCTCCTGTAGGGATGACAGCCTCTGTCGCGCCGCCCATTCCCATTGAAGAATCCATCACTGCGGATTTGTAGTAGGTAGGATAGTTTGCACCCTCGGAATATCCGACTATCTTGCCAAGCCTTACGCCAAGGGCCTTTGCAAGCTTCTTTGCTTCCGTCCTGGCCTGAGCTATGGCTTGGTCTCTCGCCTCCTTCACCAATTCGTCATATTTGTCCTCGGTGAACGAAAGTCCGCTCATATTTGTGACTCCTAGGGTTCCAAGATCAGTGATTATCTTCCCTGCCTTTGAAAGATCCCTTATCTTGACTGTTATGCTTTGCGTAACATCGTATCCGGCAAGCACCTGTGTGCCCCTGTATGGATATATTTGCGCGCTAGTATAGTCATATCTCGGGTAGATGTTGTAATCGGTAGTCTTTATATCCTTCTCATCGACACTGTCCGCTTTCAAGACATCCATTATCTTCGCGATCTTCTTGTTAACAGCATCAGATGCCTTTGAGACATCCATATTCTCCTCCATCACAGAGAAAGAGATCGTTGCTATGTCAGGCTTGACCGTTAGCTCGCCTTTTCCGGCAACGACTATGGTATCTTTTTGTTCAGTGTCTCTTCTGTCGCAATCAAATGCCTCAACGACTATGATAGCGATGATGATCGCCAGCACGATCCTGAGGAATTTCTTGCATCTCGGGTGATTTTTCATGCAATCGCACATCTTGCAATTACAGCTATTTTCTCCTTCCATCATATTGTTTAAAGATTAAAATTGATAAACCTTACAGCAGACATTATATCACAGGTGTCATTTTAACGGGACCAGCGGACGAATATCCCGCAAGGGAGCAGTCTGCCCCCCTTTGATTCCTGTATTGTAAGCTCGCCTATCTCGAACTGTCCCCAGTATTTCTTCATCTTAGGTTCAAGGGTATTGTAGTATGCAATGGATGAGTATCCCGCCGCGTATCCGTTTATCAAAAACAGGATCGGGTCAGAAGAGAGGATCTTTGAACACTCCTCGATAAGTGCAGGAAGGTCATCCTCTATCTTCCAGATCTCGCCTTTTGCCCCCCTACCGAAGGATGGCGGGTCCATGATGATGCCGTCATATTTGACCCCCCTCTTTATCTCCCTCATGACGAACTTCTTTGCATCATCTATGATCCATCTCACAGGCTTCTTGGAAAGACCTGATAGTTCGGCATTCTCCTTTGCCCAAGTAACAGCGGACTTTGAACCGTCCACATGCGTGACCTCGGCTCCAGCAGAAAGCGCTGCAAGCGTAGCTCCGCCTGTATATCCGAAGAGATTCAGTATCTTCACAGGCCTGCCCGCCTTCTCTATCCTCTCCATCGTCCACTTCCAATTCTGCTCCTGTTCCGGAAAGACCCCTGTGTGCTTGAAAGCTGTCGGTTTTATGTTGAATCTCAGTTTCCCGAAAGATATCTGCCATTCGTTCTGCATGCTCTCATTTTTCTTCTTCCAGCCTTTTTTATCATCCTCTCTGAAGAAGAATGCATCTGCATTCTTCCACTCCTTCTCTGGCAGAGTCTTGTTCCACAGAGCTTGGGGATCTGGCCTTCTAAGGACGTATTTTCCATATCGCTCAAGCTTCTCTTCGTTTCCAGAGTCTATCAGCTCGTACTCGGCGCTTGGCTTGGTGATGAGGGTCTTGGGTTCTATCATATGTAGAAATATAGCATATTAAAACGTGAGACCAAACACCCTCTTAGCATTATCCAAAAGCTGTATTCTCACCTTCTCAAGATCATCCCCTCGTATAAGAGCTATCTTTTTCACCACCTCTATAACATACACCGGCTCATTCCTCTTCCCTCTATACGGCACGGGCGTTGCAAACGGAGAATCCGTCTCTGCATGCATCATTTCAAGCGGGATGTTCTTCACAGCCTCCTCTGTCTCTTTTGCAAAAGTGATGACACCTGGGAAAGATATCGTGAATCCAAGTTCAATGAACTTCTTTGCAGTTTCCGAGCTTCCAGTGAAAAAATGCATATTTCCACGAGCTTTTGGATATTTTTTCAAGATCTCATATGCATCCTCATATGCTTCGCGTATATGGAGCATCAAAGGCTTGTCATACTTGATGGAGAATTCTATCTGTTTTATGAATTCCCTCTTCTGTCTAGCCTTTTCTTCTTCAATGTTCTCTTTCAATCTGAAATAGTCCAACCCGCACTCCCCTATGGCCACAACCTTCGGATCTTTGACAAGCTCAGCAAAATCCTTCTCTTCAAAAACAAAGGTTCTGTCATCCTCCGGATGCGCCCCGATGCAGGCCCAGACATTATCGAACTTGTTGGCGATCTTGACAGCTTCTTTGGAACTTTCAAGGTCGGTTCCGACCGTAACCGTGGCAACTCCAAGATCCCTCATCCTTTCGAGGACATCGTCAAGATCTTTGGCATAGTCGCCAAAGCCTAAGTGAGAATGGATGTCTATGTATTTGATATTCATTGTAGCCTTATTTTACAACGTATTTTTTGCTTGACAGATGATAATATGGGGTATACAATGTCCACATTCACATGAAAATACACCTCGTAGCGGTTCCGTCCCTACGCGGTGTTTTTCTTTTTTCCGATCTTTTGAAATAATTTATTCATATAAATTATTAATCTTTTCTTACAAACAAAGGGACTTCCGGTTTTTTGTTCTCTTTGACCAATTTTTTGATTCTTTCTGAGGTCTCTGGGAGTATCACTTCAAGACATACCGCAACCTCATATACGCCCTGTACAAGCTCTTTTATTATCTCCTTTGCTTTCTCCTTGTCCGTCTTCACAAGCTTGAAAGGCTCGGATGTCTGTATCCGAAGGTCAAGTTCGCCTATCTTCTTCCAAATGATATTTACTGCTTTCTGAAGATCATATTTCTCTATTTCCCTTTTTATATCTTCATCAAGTTCAATCTTTCCGAGAGAAACGGGCTTCTCAAGATTATTCTGCGCCATTGTCATCACTCTGCTCACCAAATTCCCAATCCCATTCGCAAGATTGGCATTATATGCATCCTTGAACATCTCTTTGGTGAAAGGAGTATCCTCAAAAGGAGAGATTTCTCGGGCAACGTAATATCGGAGAGCATCAGTGCCGTATTCAGAGACTATATCCGCCGGGTCTATGGTATTCCCGAGTGATTTGCTCATCTTCACCCCTCCGGCTCCTGTGACAAAACCGTCTATGACGATGGTCTTTGAGACAGGAAGGTCTGCAGCCAAAAGCATTGCCTGCCACATTGAAGCCTGCTGGCGAAGATTGTCCTTTCCGCAGTATTGGACCATCCCATTGTCCTTGTTGTGCCAAGTGTTGAATTTCTTCATGTCGTCCGGCCAACCAATGGCGGAAATATAGTTTACAAGAGCATCGAACCAGACGTACATGACCTGAGTCGGATCTCCCGGCACTTCTATGCCCCAGGGCATCTTTGACTTCAATCTTGAGATGCTGAAATCTTGCAAGCCTCTATCAACAAAAGCCTTTATCTCATTCAATCTGTGGTTCGGTATGACGAATTCAGGATTGTTCTTGTATAGCTCCGAGAGCTTGAACTGAAAAACGGAGAACTTGAAGAAGTAATTCTCCTCTTCCCTGCATTCTATATCAAGATTCGGATGATCCGGACATTTACCGTTCACAAGCTCGGAATTTGATTTTTCCAATTCACAACCAACACAATAGTTGATCATATAGTTCTTCTTGTATATGAACCCATTCTTGTCGCAGAGCTTCCAAAACTCCTTTGCCGCCTCAATATGATGTTTGTCGGTAGTTCTCGTGAAGACAATGTCTTTTGAGATCCCAAGAAGTGGAATGAGTGCTTTGAACTTTTCCGCATATTCATCCACATATTCCTGAGGGGTTATCTTCCTTTCTTCCGCTTTCTTGAAGATCTTCGCCCCGTGCTCATCCGTGCCCGTATTGAAAAAAACATCAAAACCTTGAAGTTTTTTGTATCTGGCTATCATATCCGCCCTGATGAGCTCCATGGCAAAGCCAATGTGAGGATCGGAATTCACATACGGCAAGGTCGTTGTTATGTAGAACTTTTTGGAGTTTGGATTGGACATTAGATTTTCTCTAGCTCTTCGGCCTTCTTCCAGAACAAGGTCTTCTTCCTCTCTATGTCATCAAAGAATTCCATCATGGCGGAGACTATCGGCACGGAAAGGACTATGCCCAGAAATCCTGCCAGTTTTGCCCCTATGATGAGGGCAAGGATGACGATTATAGGGGAAACGCCCACGATCTTCTTGACGACGAGAGGATATATCAAATGGCTCTCAAATTGCTGGACTATGACGAAAAGGCCAGTCACCAAAAGGGCGGATGTCGTGCCTCCGTCTATGAAGGCAAGGAGGATCGGAGGAATTGCCGAGATGACGGGACCAAAGACCGGGATGATCTCAAGAGCAGCGGCAACTACGGCAAAAAGCAGGGCATTTCTTACGCCGAGAATGACAAGACCTAGGTATATAAGGACGCCAACAAGGACGCCAAGCAGCAATTGTCCCTGCATCCACTGGCCTATCTTCACCTGGGACCTTTTCCACAAGTCAATGACATATTTTTCATGCTTTATGGGAGTGATGAGGCCTAGGAATTTGGTGACCCCGTTTTCTTGGACGATGAGATAGAAAGAAAGGACGACGATCAATATGAATGATAGGAGACCTCCGAATACGACACTCAGAACCTTCACGAAACCGTCCGTGACATTGGAAGTTATCTCCTGAACGCCTTTGACGAGATCGCTTATCCCGAAATTCGTCGGTGCTGTCGTAACTTTCAATTGGCTCGCTGAGACATCCTTCACCAGTTGTTCCGGATTGTTCACTCCCTCGGAAAGGCTGTTGATGACAGTCTGGGGGACGACTATGTCCTTGCTTGTGACATTGAGAGGATTCCACAAAGTGGCGGAATCGAGATATTTCGGCAAGGTTGAAAGGAAAGTTGACGCTTCATCAAGGACTGCCGGGATGAAAGTGAACATGAGCCCTGTGAACACAGAGAAAATCAGAACGTAAGAGATGATAGCAGCCGGAAGCCTTTTTATCCTGAATCTCTTGAACCAGTTTATGAAAGGCTCAAGTCCGGAAGCTATGATGACCGCTGTAAGGACGACAAGCACGACATCTTTTATGTAAAACAGGAACCAAAAGAGCAGGATTATGAGAATACCCTTCAAAAATGATCCGGGGGTGATATTTATCGTCAGTTTGTTGGTGTCCTTTTCCATATGAAGGGAATGATAGCACCTAATAAAACTTTTTAAAAGCTAGAACTCCGATTTCAAGACCTCATCGACTGTCGTGAGGCCCATGGCGCATTTGACCATGCCATCCTCGATAGCAGACCTGTTCCCCTCCATTTTCGACTCAGCCTCTATCTCCTTATGCCCAGCCCCCTTTACCAAAAGCTCCCTTATGGCAGGAGTAATCCTCACTACCTCGTGTATAGCGACTTTTCCGGAATATGCGTCGTGCGCATTATCTGACTTCGGCTTGAAAAAGTGGATCTTGGACCAATCGTCCTTTTGCCCCACGATGTTCTCCTCCTTCAGGATCTTCAGGACCCTTTCCATGTCAACTATCTTTGAGAGCGTTCCTAGTTCCGACTTGGACAGAATGTACTTTTGCTTTGAATCGGAAAGTCTCCTGACAAGGCGCTGGCTCACGACAAGCTTCACCGCTGAAGCGGCTGCGAACGGCTCAACCTTCATCTGGGAAAGCTTCTGAATGGCGCCGAGCGCCGAATTTGCATTTATGGCGGAAAGGACGAAGTGACCTGTTAAAGCGGCGCTGACGCTCAAAGATGCAGTCTCGCTGTCGGCTATATCTCCAACCATGATCACATCCGAATCCTGCTTGACGAGGGAGCGCAAGCCATGAGCAAAGGTCAAACCTGCCTTCTCCTTGACCTGCATCTGGTTCACTCTCGGCATCTGATATTCTATTGGATCTTCAATTGTCCCTATGCTAATGCTCGGATTGTTCAGGGATTCAAGCATTGCATACAAAGTGGAGGTCTTTCCGGACCCCTTGGGTCCTGCAACAAGGACCATTCCGTTCCTTTCCGATATGACCTCATGGACCTTCTCAAGATTCTCTCCGAAAAGACCGAGTGATTGGAATGAATATCCTCCGACATTGTCCTTCAAGAACTTCATGACGGTCTTCTCCCCGAAATACGTAGGTGTGATCGAAACTCGGAGAGAAAGCTCCTCCCCATCTATCTTCGTCTTGAGCTTGCCTTCCTGAGGCATATCAGTAGTCTTCAAATTGGACAGTGACCTTATCTTCGAGACAATGTTCGCCGCAGCGGCTTTGGGCAATATCATGGCATCATGCAAGACCCCGGCTATCCTGTATCTCACGACCACCTTGTCCTCCATGCACTCTATATGTATATCCGATGAGTTCTGCAGAAGTGCATGCTTCACAAGCATCTCCACTACTTTTATTATCTCCCCCTCTTCCAAGGAGTTCTTCTGTATGAAATCCCCGAACTCCGTCTTCAAATGCTTCTGATATTGCAAAAGTGCATATCGCATAGACTCCGTGTCGGTAAGTCTCGGCAGGATCTTTATTCCCTTATCCTTCAAAAATTCAATTGAGGAAATATCTTTCACATCAAGAAAAGCCACTTCAACTGAATCGTTCATTCTGCTGAAAGCTATGACATTATGCTTTCGGGAAATAGGCTCTGGGATGATCGAGAGTATCGAAAGATCTATTTTATGTCCTTTAAGCTCGACAAAAGGAATCCCAAAAGAGTATGATTCCGCTTTGCGCAGATCGTCTTCCGTGATCTTCCCGAGGCTCACCAACACCTTTTCGGCAGAGTCTTTGTATCTGCCTTTCTTTATATCTCCCTCTATCTCAGAGAATCCACTTCGCGTGATGACCCCTGAGTCTATGAGGAAGTCTTTGAGCTGTTTGGTGTCTAAATGCATTTCTGCCATTATATCATTTTTTATGCAAAAATTAACCCCATTCCGATAAATCGGAATGGGGTTAAGAACTAACTATACTTGCGGAGCAACGAAGGCAAAACCGCTCTCACGACCCCACCCGAAACCAGACCTGTCGTAGTACGTGTCGAACCACGGCCCACCACCGTCCCGATTCATACTGAGCAAGCGAGGAGCGCCGTCAGAATCCTTGATGGGTTCGTGCATCGTTATGATCCAGTAAAGACCCATTGCCTTGATCTCCTCGTCCGTGAACAAGTCGCGGATGAGGCAAGCAACTTCGGCATTCGACTTTTCCATCTTGTGACGGTCGGCCTCTCTCCGAATCTTTGACGTGATGCGGTCATCATCGGAAAAGGATTCTCCCTTGATGAGCGCAATCTGCGAGACCGTGCCCTTTTTGCTTGGCTTGAAGTCTTTCGACAGCAAGAGCTGTTTGGCATAGTCGCTGATCTTGATCTTCCTGGACTCGAAGTGTTTGATCCACTCCTTGCCCGACTTCCCGTTTGAAGTGACGGTGAAGTAGATTACGCCGTCTTCTTCGCGCCAGCTGCGGACGGGGACAGAGACCACGAGTTCGTCACGGAGGAAACGGTCTACACCGTCTTCCCCGCCGAGCTTGTTGATGACTGCTTCCATCTTTCCCCACTGCATGTTCGGATACTTCCTGCTGCACCTATCCTTCTCGGCTGTTAGCCGAAACTTTTTCTTTGTTCCTGATAGGAACAAAGGGCTAGGACTCATGGTCATAGCCAAAAACTTCCGATTTTTTCAGAAACTTTTGGCTATGACCGCTTCGCAAGTATTTAAAAGAGCTTTATTACTGTTTTGGATTGTACAGCTTTTAGAATTATCTGTCAAGAGTTTGTCCCTATCTCTGCCCCTCCAGAAACTTGATGACCGCCTCATTCGAAAGGATCATTTCCACATAAGCGCGAATCCTTTCCGGATCAGCATCTTTGTACTGTTCCATGAGATGCTTTGATTCCTTCTCCACATCCTCCTTTTTCGGTTCAAGCTTCTCTTCAAGGGATATCTTTTGCAAGACTATCTGCACCTTTGCCCTCTTCTCGGCATCAGGTATCCACTCTTTCCTGAGATCCGCCCATGTCTTCTTTATATGCTTCAAGTAATCATCCGGCTGAAGTCCCATTCCGGCGATATCCGCCTTCATCTGCCCTTCCATCTTATCAAGTTCGCTTTCAATCAGAACCTTCGGCATGTCTATCTTCGAATCAGCGATGATCTTCTCGATTATGGCTATCCTCTTCTTCTCTTGTGCCTTCATTTCCTTTTCTTTAGCGATATTTCCCTTCAATTTCATCCTGAAATCTGGTACGTCCTTGAAATCGCCTAGCTTCTTCACAAACTCATCGTTCACTTCAGGCAATGGAAGGACCTCATCATGCTTATGAATCTCCCCTTCCTTATGGGTATGGTTCTGCTCCGCATACATCTTTCTGATCTGCTCTATGGTCTCTTCGATCTGTTTTTCCGTGACTTCCTCTATCTTCTCTTCCTTCTTGTTCTCCTTGCTTGCAACCTTCTTGTAGTCGGGAAGCTTCACTTCCGGCATGGTCGTGACCTTTATCTTGAATTCAAGCGGAGAGCCTATGGCGATCTTCGTTATACTGATCTCCGGCCTGCCAAGGAAATTGATCTTTGCCTCAATGAGGATCTCTATGACAGAATCCTGTATGGCCATCTCTCCGGCATCCTCAAGAAGACCGAGCTCGCCGATCTTCTCCCGAAGCACTGCATCCGGAACATGGCCCTTCCTGAAACCGGGCATCTCGGCCACATCCTTTATCTTTTTAAAGGCCTTGTCCTTGTATGACCCCAGAGACTCGCTCGGGATCTCAGCTGTTATCTCCACCTGGCAATCAGGCAGGTTTTTCGTCTCTTTTATCTTGAAAATTTTCATGGTAGGTGCAGTCTAACCGAAAATCGGACAAAATGCAAAACTGGGCGGATATTGTCCGTCCAGTCTCAAAGCCAAATGTTACAGGCTATCTATGCCTTTTCCAAGATCATCAAAGTTCACGGAACTTGCTTCCTTTTGCAAACTGCCTATATCATCCGATGAGGTTGATATGGTATTTGAGGAGGTTGTAGAAATCTCCGTGGAGCCGTTCAATAGAGACTCTATCTGCTTCTGCTTTTCAAGCCTTTGTCCGAAAAAGTAGACGGCTCCGACCACAAGGACGATGACAACGATCACTATCCCTGCGACGACCCCGACTTCCCCATCTTGATTGTTTTCTTTCATATTTTTTATTTATTACATCCCCATGGTGCTTGTAGTAGATGACTCGACCTGTTCATTGTTCTTTTGTTTTTCAACTGAGTGCATGGCGTTTATGGCATCGGTGATGGACCTGTGGGCCGCCTTCATGTTCGATTTGATATCTTCGCCGAGTTTCTTGATGTCAGAAACCATCGTCTTTCTGGTGCTTGTGGAAATGGTCTCGGCAAGCTTGTTCTCAAGCGCCGTTATGCCCTCATTGGCAAGAACTATCTTCTCTCTTGCCGCATTCAGCGCAGTTCTCGCCGAGGAAACGTCCGCCCCCGCGCTTTCCATCTTCCCTATCCTCGTCTCCACCTTGCTTGCAAGATCATCAAGCTGCTTTATGGCCTGCTCAAAACCATTCGCTATCGCCGTTCTTTTCTCGTCAAGATTCTTTCCGACCCTCTTCTCGATCTCATCTTTGAATTCCTGCTTGAGCTCCTTCAGTGCGGCCGTGCTTGAGGCCAAGTTCTGCTTTTCTTGCATCAGCTTCGCTTGCAACGCTTCCTTTTGCTCTTTAAACGCCTCTGTTGTCGAAGCAATCAACGTCTTTGAAATCTCCTTCTCCTGCAAAAGAGCATTTTGTATCAGCTCTTTCTTCAATTCAAGGGCTGCAGTCGCAGAAGCCCTGAGAGCTTCCATGTTCTGCCTCTGCAAAAAGACATTCTGCTGTATCGTGTCCAAGGTCTTCTTTATCTGCTCTATCCTGACTACGCTTGCGCTTGTGGTCGTCGGTGCCGGCGTGATTATATTCTCATCCTCTGCGCGAGCAGACCCTGACAAGAGGACCGAAAGAAGAAGAATTGATGATATGAGATATGTCTTTTTCATATGAGTGTGGTTATTGATATGCCTGTATTATACATCTTTGGAGATTTTGTTAAATGAGGCTGTGGATTACCTTTAATTATCCAGATTCTTCAAATATTCCTTCAAACCTCTAGTATAATCATTATATCGGTCTTTTTTGCGATGTTCATCATGGAAACCCAATTCCTTTCTTACTTCTATGAAATCGAGATTTATGGTTCTTTCGGTCAGATCAAGGAAATAGACTATCCTGTACCCTCCACTTTTACCTTTATTGCTGTCAGGATTCGGGATTCCAGCGGACCATGCTTCATACCTATTTTTAGGAGAACGATATATGAGCTTTTGACGAGGAAGTATGCATCTGCTGACCGTAGGAGCCCATACCTTTACAGCCTCGCGGACTTGATTAGATATCCCAATATTTTCGCTCATGCGGACAAAACTTTCTCTTTCAACGTAGATCCATGCCATATAAATGAAACGTTACTTAAAAAAATCTATATCGCGGGCATATGCATAGTCTACGATCTCATATGGTTTTGAATAGAACCACGGCGCCTCAAGATGTGTTTGAGCGACAATTTTTTCAGTGGACCAACCAGAGAACTCATCACATATTTGTTTCAACAATTTTTTCTGTTCCAAGGAGAAAACCGACTCGTCAAACTTAGAATCATCTTTCAGTAAAAAATTGATCATTTCCTCGCCATTATACGGCTTCGCTTCTGTATCAATTATCTTATCCGACTTCAATTTTGTAAGAACCTCATCGATCGTTGATGGAACAGGACCGTAACCCTGGTGTATGTACACGTCACCAGTGACAGGTCTTCCATGATCTCTAAAAAAGATAAAATCAAGGTAATACAACAGCTTATTCAGCTTTGTAGCATGCAGATACTGATTATTGCAGTATTTGATGAAGTATAAAACCGCATTTTTATAGGCCTTCTCGTCAATTTTTTGGCAAGTTTCTTTGACCATGTTATTGACTATATGATAACACGATCTGACAATATTATAAAGGGTATTGTGGACAAAACAGTTTTTGGTGATCACTTACAGAAAAAACACCGCTTAAGGACGGAACCCTAAGAGGTGTTTTTCATATTGATACATATTCAGTGTATCAGACCATTTTTGCCCGTCAAACATATCCTTATTTTACCACTACTTCGTGGCTTGCCTTCCCTTCAGCATATAGTTTTTGGATGTCAGAAGAAGAGAGGGCTGAGGAATAAATGCGAACATCATCAATTAAACCGGATAAAGAATAATTATCAATTCCAGCATTGTCTGAAGGACTACCTATTGCCAAAATACCATTATTACTTATCAGCGTAGTCTGTGTTATAGGCCATGTTTGAATTAATGAGCCATTAACATATACTTTTATTGTATTTCCATTGGAAAATTCTCCGACAATATGGCTCCAGACACCGGCGATAATAGGTTTCGTAGCAGTTGTTTTTGAATTTGCCCCACCATTTATATTCATCCTTACGGCTCCAGTGCTCAAAACCTCCAAAGAATATCCTGTATTAGCAACATAACCATATTTACTAACAATAAATTGTTCGTCAGAATCTGCCAAATTAGAAATCTTTATCCAAGCAGACATAGTTAAATTTGACGTGCCGTTCATTCTTAAAATATCCGAATCAGCGATTCTTATGTAATCATTTATTCCATCAAAACTATATGCTCCTTTATTGTTATATCCAGAAGTAGTGGCGTATGTAGGACAAGCTGTGCAAGTTCCTGTATTTCCAAATCCCGAAGTGTCTATGAGAGGCAAGTTGGGAGAATCAAACGTCCACTCTCCTACCAACTGATCCCCAATTGAGTGAAGAGTGGAAGAATCAAATCTAATCCCTGCAGTTATCTTTGCTCTGTCCCGAAGTCCTGTGATATTTGTATATATGACAGAAGAGAGTATGCCAACAATGGCTATGACGACAAGAAGTTCTATGAGCGTAAAGGCTCTTATCTTTGCACTAGAATGATAATTCGGAAGCAAGCGGTTACTCTCTCTCTCTCTCTCTCTCTCAGTAATGCTCTGTGATTAGTTAAGTTCATTATGTCAGGTATTGTATCAAACACATTCAAAAGTTCAACATATCAAACGACCATAAACGAATAACCGAGCCACATATGAGCCCGGTCATTAGTTTATTTAGCTTTTTCCTCCACCTCATCTTCCTCTACATATTCCCCCTCCACGGAAACTATGTCTATCTTCCATCCTGTGAGCTTGGCGGCAAGTCTGACGTTCTGTCCTCCCTTTCCGATGGCCAGAGATTGCTGGTCCTCAGCGACCTCTATGGTGGCTTTCTTCTCCAAATCATCAACTGAGACGGAAAGGACTCTTGCCGGAGACAATGCTTCTTCTATGAATTTTTTCGGATCAGGAGACCATTCTATGATATCTATCTTCTCCCCTCCGAGCTCGGACATGACTGTCGCAACGCGCACGCCTCTCTGTCCGACAAGCGATCCCACAGGATCTATATGCTCATCTATCGAAGCGACCGCTATCTTCGATCTTGAACCTGCTTCCCTTGCGATTGACTTCACGAGAACTGCGCCTGACCCGAGTTCCGGAGATTCAGACTTGAAAAGCTCTTCGAGGAATTTCGGATGAGAACGTGAGAGCCTCAAGAAGATCCCCTTCGGGGTCTCTTCCACTCTGTATAGATATGCTCTGATCCTCTCTCCCGGCTTGTATTTCTCGCCTGGTATCTGCTCCTCAAAAGGCAATATTGCAGTGGCTCTTCCCATATCAACAAAAAGATTTCCCCTTTCAAGCCTCTGTACTGTGCCCGTGACTATGGTGCCCTCCTTTTCCCCGTATTCGTTGAACACGGAAACTTTTTCAGCTTCCCTTATCTTCTGGACGATGACCTGCTTTGCGGTCTGAGCGGCGATCCTGCCGTAGTCTGATTTCTCTTCAAGAGGAAATACGAGCTCATCGCCCACCTTTGCGTCCTTCTTTATCTTCTTCGCATCAGCCAAAAAGATATGATGTTCGGAATTGTAGTATGTGACCTTCTCTCCCTTTTCATTGAGCTCCTCCTTCTCTTCCTCCATTCTTCTGCTTCTTCTGAACCGTTCCTCAGCCTCCTTGTCCTCCTTCTTGTCCTCACGCAAAACAACGCTGTCTTTGTCGACAACGGTCTTGAGCTGGACGAATTCCATCTTTCCGGAACCCAAGTCTATCTTTGCTTTTATGATCTGGCCTCTCTTTCCGTATTCCTTCTTGTATGCAGTTGCAAGAGCCAGCTCTATGGCCTCTATCATCTTGGCTTTTGGTATTCCCTTCTCAGCCTCCATCTGCTCTATGACCGAATTTATGACTTTTAGATCTATCATGGTTTTATTTGATTATTATTTAAAAAAATGAGTTCGCCCTGAAGCGAACTTACATGTCCTTATTACCCCTGCATCTTATCAAAATGCCTGATTTTTGTCAAGAAAACTTGATCTTTTCCATCTCTTTCCAATTCCTCCCTTCCGAAGCGTCAACCTTCATGACAATCCCCTTTGACATATCCTTGGACACTATATTCTCCATTATTCCCTTTATTTCAAGGACTATCTCCTTCGGAAGCTTCTCGTCCACCTCAAAGACAAGCTCATCATGGACCTGAAGGGTCATTTTCACCTTCTCTTCTAGATTTTCTTTCGTGATGTATTCATCTATCTTGACCATTGCAAGCTTAATGACATCAGCTTCCGTGCCCTGTATCGGAGCATTGATGGCCATTCTCTCTGCCATGGCCTTAATGAATGGAACTTTTGATCTAAGGCCTTCAAAATATCTCCTCCTGCCGAAAAGCGTCTCTGTGTATCCTTTTTCCTTTGCATCGGCTTTGACAAATTCAAGATATTTCGCCAAGCCGTGGAATTTCGTGAAATACTCATCCAGATATTTCTGCGCCTCCTCCCTCGTAGAGCCTAGATTGCCTTTCAAGGAATTCACTCCCATTCCGTACATGATGCCGAAGTTGATGACCTTTGCCCTTCGCCTCATCTCCTTGTCCACATCCTTTGGAGGGACATTGAATACCTCTGAAGCAACGACGGTGTGGACATCCTCCCCTTTTTTGAAGATATCGATGAGCTTTTGATCGTTTGAAAGGAGTGCGGCGATCCTGAGCTCTGCTTGAGAATAGTCAAAGGTCAGGAGCTTTTTGCCTTTTTCCGTTATGAACGCCTCCCGGATGTTCCTTCCGAGCTCGCTTGAGTTCGGAATGTTCTGCAGATTCGGATCGGAAGATGCAAGTCTTCCTGTCGTCGTCCCTGCTTGGAGGAACTTGGCATGAAGCCTGTCATTTGCATCGAGCATAGTTGGGATGACATCAATATATGTGGAGAGAAGTTTTTGAAATTCTCTGTATTCAAATATGAGAGGAACTATCGGATGCATATCTCTCATCTTTTCGAGCTCTGATTCTTTAGTAGATAATGCACCGGAACCAGTCTTTTTCTGATTCTTGGGTTTTAGGCCAAGCTTAACAAAAAGAATCTCTCCCAATTGTTTAGGTGAATTGATATTGAAATTCTCCCCGGCAAGCTTCCATATCTTTTCCTCAAGAGAGGACAGCTCCTTGTGATATTTCTTGGATAGGGCATTGAGCTCTTCCTTGTCTATCTTCACTCCGTTATTTTGCATCTTGACTATGACGGGTATCAAAGGTTTTTCTATGGTCTCCCATACTTTTTGAAGCTCTCTTTTCTTTATCTCCTCGGAAAGGACCTTCTTCGCTTCCTTTGCATCTCTCGTCTTTGTGAAATTGAAAACATCCTCGGAAGTCGGACTTGTCATGTTCGAGTTTATGAGCCAAAGCATGACAGAAAGCTCCGGGATGTCCTCGTATGTCTCATCGGATGCAGTTTCAACCTTTTCCTCCTTCACAGCGGATGCTTTGCCATGCAAAACATCCTTGAGCCTCTGTCCCAGAGTCCGAAACTCGAAATCGTTCCATACAGCATTGACCTTCTCGACATCGATCGCTTCCTTCCATGTCTTTTCAGGCAATGAGAAATCTATGGGAGCATTCCTGTTCACAGTACCGAGCATTTTGGAGAACTTAGCCTCCTCCTCCCCCTCGAGAAGCAATCCTATTATCCTTTCCTTTATTCCCGCTTTCTCAAATTGTGTCTTGTCCTTCTTTAGCTTCTTATATATATCCTCAATGCTGCCGAAATTGATTATTAGATCAGTTGCAGTCTTCTCCCCTATGCCTTTTATGCCTATTATATTGTCAGACGGGTCTCCGCGAAGGCCTTTGTAGTCCGGAAGAAGCTCCGGTCCGAAGCCGTATCTCTCCAAGACCGCTTTTTCGTTGTATATGATGGTGTCTTTGATGCCTTTTTTAAGGGTATACACTCTGACCCTGTCATCATCCACGAGCTGAAGGGTGTCCATGTCCCCGGAAGCGATGACTATATCAATATCTTTTTCCTTCTTCATCTTCTCCACTATTGTCCCTATCATGTCATCAGCCTCAAATCCTTCCTTTGAATACAGAGGGATATTGAAAGCATTGAAGATGTCGTATGACCTCTTCAATTGTATGACAAGCTCTTCATCAGCTTTGGCTCTGCCGGCTTTGTATTCTTTGTATGCCTCATGTCTGTATGTCGGTTTGGGAAGATCGTAGCAGGCGATGATGTAGTCCGGCTTGAGATCTCCTATGATCTTCAAAAGCATCGTGGAGAGGCCGTATAGAGCGCCTGTCGGCACGCCCTTGCTTGTGGCAAATTCTGGAAGCGCATGATATGCGCGATGGATTATGGCATGGACATCAAGAAGGACCAGAACCTTGTTTTTATTCTCTTTCGTCATTGGACCCATTATATCATGGTTGCATAGGATCAATTTGAGACCAGATATTTATTCTTCTCTTCCTCGTATATTGATCGTATGCTCAGACCATCAAGACTTGAGCTGTATATCCTCACATCATCAAGCGAGCCTACAAAATTGGTGCAGCAAATCCCCTTGCCTATTCTTGGAGCAGAATCATTCATGTTCGCAAAATATGTGATTGATCTTGTTCCGACCTTGTTCCCATCGACATAGCAGGAAAATATGCCATTGACCCGGTCAAAGACACCTGCAATATGATGCCATGAACCATCATTTACGGATCTGGATGTGCAACCTGCGCCGAAAGATTCGTTCAAGCCTCCGCTATTTCCGATTAGAAAAGCTATTTTCCCGTCAGCCAGTCCAAACCTATATCCATCTCCGCCGCCTGCATTCGCTATGGTATACATTTGACCGTTCGTGCTCGTAGTCTTGATCCATTCGGTGAATGTGAAATTGCTGTTTGATATGCCAAATCCCCTTGAAGGGGTGAAGTAGTCAGCTCCGCTGAAAGAAATAGAATATCTTGATTGCGTTTGATTATATGTATCTGTACTCCAAGACGTACCTGCAGTGTTTATCGTTCCATTATTCCCCAATCCGCTTGCATCTTTTATGACAGTTCCCGATCCACCAGTTCCTTCCTCAAGGTCATATTTTCCCACAAGCTGATCTCCTATGGAATGGTACAAGCTGGAATCAAACCGTATTCCAGCAGTTATCCTTGCTCTGTCCCTGAGCCCTGTGATATTCGTGTAGATGACTGAAGAAAGAATGCCCACGATGGCAATGACTACGAGAAGCTCTATGAGAGTAAAAGCTCTTTGTTTCATAAGTTTATTATATCAAAAAAGATGGATTTCCGCTTTGTGAAATCCCCATCTTGACTTTGTTATTATTGCTACATCCATACGAAAGGGATTCCAATCCGATATTGTCCAAACTATCTAAATATCTTTTCAAACTTATTCTCTATTTGAGCTCAGAGAAACGTTCAAAAAGCCAATGATTGCCTCTGCGCACTAGTGTCGTAAAAGGATGTTGTGCAACGCAAAAATAGAAAAATATCACTTCCGAGATACTCCGGAAGTGATATTGGAAATTTCTGAGATTTTTTGATTAAACTTTTGGCTTGTCGAGTTTGTTGAGACCAAGCATCTTTACTCCGAAGTAAACTACAAGAGCAACGACAATAAAGTCGATTATTACGCTGATTAGATCACCGTAAAGTATTTGGGTCGAGCCGACGTTTACCGCTGCCATCTTTAATCCTGTTGCCGAACCAAGAGCAAGCCCTAAAAGAGGATTGATAATATCTGTAACGAGAGCCGAAACGACTTTTGATACTGCTCCGCCTAAAATAAAACCGACAGCCAAACCGATAACCCCCTGTTCTCTTACAAAATCAATGAATCCTTTCATATTTATTAAAATTTAACTAATAATATAAACATTGTATCATATTTTCACCTTACGATTCTATTTTCAACCTTATTTTTCCTAAACATATGGTAATTTCCCTCTCATTCTCCGAGATGAACTTAAAATTGATCTTTATATGATCCTTGGGTAGTATATCCACGACTCTCTCCGGCCATTCTATGAAGACAATGTTTGTTGGATCTGAAACTGTTGTTTGCCAACCAAGAACAGAAAGTTCTTTTGCGGAGTTCAATCTGTATGCATCTATATGTATGAACCTCTTGAGATCTTTGTGCTTTATATCGTATATCTTCTCAATGACGAATGTCGGGCTGGTGATGTCTTCCTTGATGCCTAGTGTCTTTGCGACAAATTGAGTGAAGGTGGTTTTGGCTGAACCTAGATCGCCGTACAAGCCAACTACCAAAGCTCCTTTTGAGCTCTTTATGTTTTTTATGAAATCTTTTGCTATGTTCTCTGTTTCCTTCAAGCTTTTGCTTATCATATGGGGGATGTTAGCACAAAAAGGGGGAATAAAAAAAGCCCTCTGCTTAGCTTTCGCTAAACAGAGGGCCCGTTACGACCATCAGGTGGCTTACTTCTTTAGCCGCCTGAAATCCCCATTGCCTTCGGGGACAAGCGTCCACAAGTGCCTTCCGAGACTTGTGTCCATGCTTTGGGTGAGGGTTTTGCCCCCGTACGAAACAGTAACGCTGAATATCCCACCGGAGTGAGAACAGAACCCGTGAAGTTCACCCGATGCCAAAGTATATTTGGCGCCGTTTGAGTCCACGACCTCGGCCGGTAAACCAGCCGAATTCTGAATCGACATGCAAGGGAGGTTTAGATCCCCATAGTCGATTGGGCGTTGCTGCACCGTTTTGTTCGGCGCTGTTTGGTCAGGAGCGGACGATGACTTCGTCATCGTACCCGCACCATAGCCAACATTGAGGCTTCCTCCCCGAATCGTCGCAATGATGCCGACGACGAGAAAGATAACGGCTAAGGTCACGATAGAGACCTTCGCCACATTCCACATCCGCCTCCAGAAACTGGCAGCGGCTCTGCGCGTCGCCGGCGGGTTCTGCACTTCGTACAGAATCACCAGGACATTGATGAAAGTGAGAACTCCCACCAAGAACCAAACCAAACCCCAACCCGACACGTGAAAGAAAAAGAAGTCCAACATGTAGGACTCTCCTTGTTTGTGATCCCCAGTAAAGGGGTACCTCTACCAACAATTATACACGATAATAAATATTTGTCAATACCTTTTAGGAATTATAATACCCTTGTTTTAAGCCTTGTTTTGACAATACAAAACCCCGCTTTTTAGCGGGGTTTTGTTGATTACTGTATTTGTCCCTCTCCGACTGCTACCCATTCACCTGTAGATATCTTTGATATCACAGTGTTCGGATTCACATTGTTGAGTTTCTTCTGTTTGGCAAGCTTCATGATGGCCTCTGATGAGAGAAGGACCTTCTGTGATCTGGCATATGCCTCTATATCAGAGAGAAGCTGTGAGTCTGAGCTGGTCTTTGGTGTTTCTGTTGATTGTGTTGATACCAAGACTGGTGTCAGTTCTGTCTGCTTCTTCTTGAGGAAGTAGAGGGATACTGCAGCTGACCAGAGTATGAGGGTTGTGACAAAGAGGATCATCTTTTCTGTATCTCCAGCTCCTGTATATGGGAGGTCTGAGAGGTATACGGCTGAGAGAGGGTTGGTATCGTTGTATGCCAAGACTTGGTTGGTCGTCCCTACGCTCACTGCACAGTTC